>DVNF01000154.1 GCA_018714575.1 Candidatus Stercoripulliclostridium merdigallinarum | reverse complement strand
CCGTAGAGGAAGGCTGAAACTTACCATAGTAAAACGATTAATACATGTAAAGTTTACTGCAAGTCCGTGAAAACGGACTTGTTTTCTTGTTTTTTTATTCAGGATAAAAACAGCGGCCGCATTTCGGCAGCCGCTGTACGATTTAACAGAATATCACGTTTTATCTTATTGTTATAACTTTTTCATACGGCTATGCGGCGGCGGGATCCGCGACCAAAGTTTCAAGCTCCCGTTCGTCCATCAACTCGAAAAAGTCTTCGGATATGCTTAAGCTGACTTCGAATACGGAATCGAAGATGTACTTCCCGAAGTCGATCCCGTTATTTTTAAAAATATCCGATATCAAACCAGTGCCTTGATAATAACCCATTTGCAAGCAGTAAATGAACTCTTCCAACGGGTCTGTAGCCTGGCTGGTTCCTTTTCCGTCGCCGAAGCCCAAAGTCTTTAAAAAGAAGTCTTCGTCGCAAACCAAAGAACCGAAAATTTCGCCATTTTCGTTTGTAATGCGTAAGTGATCGAATATAAATGCAATGACTTCCAACATGCTCATATTGTCTTTCGCCCTGAAAGAATCTATCACGGTGTCCAGGAACGATTTGAAATCGGCGTTATAGCTCAGCGTATGACTTACGATTGTCGCTCCGTTCTTTTCCTGCATGGCAATGGAAAATTGCCCGTCGACATACTTTAGATCCAAAGGTACGTAATTGACGTCGTCGGGGTCGGTTATAGTCAATTTAATTGTGGAATCAGGGTCGTCCGCTTCCAGTCCGCAGTATTGGAAAATCAGATCTATATCGTAATTTTTCCCGGCTTCGAAAACAGAATTCGTGTTTAAATATCTGATCTTGCCGTCAACGTGCATCGCCGTCTTGTCGTAGAGGAAATAATCTTCGAACCTTGCGTCGTCGGATGGCGGCAACTTCGAAGGGTCTATCGGGGAAGCTTTGACCTCACAGGTCAGCATATCCGCCGTCACATTGTATTCTCTGCCGCCGAATATGGTATCGGTATTGTCCGAAGCCGCTACGTTCAGTTGCATATTTATATCGGAAAGTCTGCCGGAGCCCGTGGAATTCCGCAAACCGCCTGTCGTTTCAAAATCTACTTTCAAGGTGGTTTCGGGCATTTTATCTTTTAAATCGGCAGCTCCTGCGCCGAAAAGTGCCTCGATCAAATCGATCACCGGTTGCAAATACTGTCTGTATTCGGAGTTACGGTCGAAATAGGACAACAGTTTGCTTAGCGTCTGTTTCACGTCTATTTCTACGGAATACCTGCGAGTCCGCTTACTGGCCTCCTCCTCGCGGTAAGAATATTTCAAATCGTTGAAATTCAGGCATGCCGACAGCACATCCGGGATTATGGATCCCAGCACGTTCAACGGCAATAACTCCGTCAACGAAGAATCGAACAACGGCAAACAAATCTTCGCGCCGCCCAAGGACACATACATATTTCCGCCCATTCTGTCGTTTTCAGCCGCCGCCGTAACGCCGCCGTTCACCGACAATTCGTCCGAATAGAAGTAAACTTCCAATTCGGGTTGAGTCTGCCCCTCGTACGCCAAAGTGGCGGCCAGGCGCGTGGCTTCGGGCTCTTTTGCCAAGGTCTTGTCGTGGTCGTAGTCTATGGCAACCGTCAGTTTAGCCGCCTTATCGTTTATCGACATTTGCCATTCGTTGTAAATGGAAGCGTAAGGACTGGCTGTTCCCAAATGTTCGGTAGAGGCAGGCCTTAGCGCGGAGTTTATTCCGCCGATCAGTTCTTTGGACAGGTCCTCTACCGTTGCGGTCCCCGTAACGAACCCGTCCGCGTCCGTATTCGTACCGGGATTATCCGGCGGATTATTACCTCCGGTCGTCGGCGGTTTACACGCGGCAAGCAGCGCCGTTATCGCCAGCGCCGTTCCTATCAAACAAAGCAGACTGAACCTTTTTTTCCTCATAGAGATTTTCTCCTTTTCCCACCTTTATTTTTTAAATGACGCGATCAGATCGCCGCATCGATCATTTCTTTAATTCTGTCTATGCATTCCTCATAAGGGCAAGTGATCGTTTCGCCCGTAGCGCGGATCTTGATTTCCGCCGCGTCGTTTTCAATGGCACGAGGGCTGACCACCAAACGCAGCGGTATACCCATCAGGTCGCAGTCGGCAAACTTAAATCCAGCCGAAGCCGCTCTGTCGTCCATCAAAACTTCTATGCCGCGCTTTTGCATTTCGTCGTACAGCGCGTAAGCCTTTTCCTTCACCTTTTCGTCGTCCGGTCTGATCACGCACAGATAGACGTGCCAGGGCGCTATCGCCATAGGCCAATTCAGACCCTTTTCGTCGGCAGTTTCCTCCGCAACCGAAGCCATAGCCCTGCCTATGCCTATACCGTAACAGCCCATTATCGGGTTGACGGCTTTGCCTTCGGCATTCAATACGGTCATTCCCATTGCGGTCGTGTACTTCGTGCCTAATTGGAAGATGTTTCCGATCTCGATACCGTTTTGAACGGTGAGCTCGCCTCCGCAAACGGGACACTTTTCGCCGGCTTTTACCTTTCTGATATCATAGCTTTCGGAAACGCTAAAGTCCCTGCCTTCGGTAACGTTTTTCAAATGGTATTCGGCTTTGTTGGCTCCCGAAACCATGTTTACGGTACCCTTAACCGAATTATCGTAAACGATCACGATATTCTTGCCGCTAAGTCCCACCGGACCGATATTGCCTGCAACCAGCTCGTCCGAATTCAGGTTCGCCGGCACGATATCCGCTTTTATAACCTTTTTCAATTTGGCTTCGTTGACTTCCAAATCGCCTCTGATAAACGCGACTACCGTCCTTTCGGAGTCGCCGCGAATGTTGTAACAAACCGCCTTTATCGTCTTTTCGGCGGGGATGTCGCCAAGATATTCTGTGACTTCGCGGATCTCCTTTGCCGCGCCGGTAAAAACTTCTTCCATCGGCAAAGCCTCTTCCTTTTCGGCGTCGTTCAGGATAGAAGTGGCGACTTCCATGTTTGCGGAAAGTCCGCACTTAGGGCAAATGACTATGGTGTCTTCGCCTATCGGAGTCAACAACATGAACTCGTGCGAGATACTGCCGCCCATCATGCCCGAATCGGATTTGACGGCGATAAAGTTTTTCATGCCTATGCGTTTGAAAATTCTTTCGTAAGCATGATACGCCCTTTCATAATATGTTTCCAGATCCTCTTTCGTCATATGGAAAGAGTAAGCGTCCTTCATCGTAAATTCCCTGACTCGGATCAAGCCGCCGCGCGGACGACCTTCGTCGCGGAATTTGGTTTGGATCTGGTAAATCATAAAAGGCAGTTGCTGATAGGAGTTTACGGCGTCGCGAGCAAATTGAACGGCTGCCTCTTCGTGAGTCATTCCCAGCACCATATCGCGCCCGAACCTGTCCTTGAACCGCACCATTTCGTCGCCGATAGAAGTATATCTACCGGATTCTTCCCACAGCTCCCTGGGCATAACGACGGGGAAAGTACATTCCTGACCTTCCAACGCGTCCATTTCCTCGCGGATTATGTTTTCTATTTTTTTTGCGATACGTTTTGCAGGCATGGCCAACGACCAAATACCGTTGGATACCAACTTTATGTAGCCGGCGCGTATCATCAAAGAGTGGCTCTTAATTACCGCGTCGGACGGAGCCGTCTTTGTACGCTCGCCGACCAGTTTCGAAATCAACATACTTTTACGCCCCCACAGCAATAGACAATGTAGTCGTCTTGCCGGCAAACGACAAGTTCAACGTATAAGGGGTATCCGTCGTCGCGGCGGCGAATTTTCCCGATTCGTCCAAGACGTTTTCGCCCGCAAAGCTGTATTCTATCGCGGCGAACGTCGTCACGGCTTTCGAGGTACCGTCGGACATCTTGCAAGTGACCACGACGTCTTCTATATCGAAAGTGTCACCTACCGAATAACTGACGTCTTTCGCAAGCTTTGCGGAGATAGATTCCACTGTAGGAACGTTATCTTTGTCGTTGTTACAGGCGGTCAGCGCC
>DVNF01000153.1 GCA_018714575.1 Candidatus Stercoripulliclostridium merdigallinarum | reverse complement strand
CCATAGGCGCGGTTCACAGAATCTGGCTTGGGGGAACAAATCGATAGACTGGACGGAACACGACGGGTTCTATACTCAAACGGAGATAAAGGAAATCGTAGCGTATGCGGCGCGGCGCAATATAATGATCGTACCCGAAATCGACATGCCCGCGCACATGGGCGCGGCTATTGCTTCGTATCCGTGGCTAAGCTGCGGAAACGTTCATATGCAGGTTCCGATAGTCCACGGAGGTACCCCCGAAACCAACGGCGTGGGCGATATAATAGCCTGCGCGGGCAAGGAAACTACATATCAATTCATTTACGACGTGATCGACGAACTTGCTCCGTTGTTCCCTGCGCCTTATTTCCATATCGGCGGGGACGAAGCGCCCAAAAAGGAGTGGAAAAAATGCCCGTATTGTCAAAAGACAATTTCCGAGCTGGGCTTGAAGGACGAGGAAGAATTACAGGGGTATTTCAACAATAAAATAGCCGTTTATCTGCAAAGAAAAGGCAAGAGGATGATAGGCTGGAACGAGATCCTGAAAGCAAAGAACCTGGAAAATTCCGTTATCGCCGAATATTGGACTCCGACGAACGATCCCGAAGTCCAGGATTATCTGGAACAAGGGAAAAACGTCATTATCGCAAAGCACCAAGCGTTCTATTTCGATATGCCCTATGCGCAAAACAGGCTGAGGACAACCTACGAATTTACCCCCGAAAAGTACGGTATCAAAGCCGCGCAAGAGGGGAATATGGGCGTTGAAGGCACCTTGTGGACGGAATGGGTTTCATCCGACGAACGAATTTGGTTCCAGCTTTTCCCCAGGATGCAGGCGCTTTCCGAAGTAGCTTGGACGGACGAAAAACTAAGGCATTACCGCGACTTTGCAAAGCGGTTAAAGAGGATGTTGCCGCTGTTTGACAAAATGGGATTGGGCTATTGTCCCGTTTCCATGTGGAATGCAAAAAATCCTTTTAAGCGCGCAAAGACGATGCATGCTTTTTATAAAAAGAACGCTCATATCGAATTCAACCGCGCAGTATTGATACAAAAACGCAGAAGGTATAAATTCTAATGCAAACTTTATTGAAAACCGAGGGAAGGATAGGTTTGGAATCGTTGCATACCCATATCCGGATCCCGTTTAAAATAGACGAGGAACAGGCGGAGATCACCGTCAATTATTCTTATTCCCCCAAAAAGTATACGGGAAGCGACGCATATCAACAGGCTTACGAGGCTTTTCGGCTAAGCTATCCCGCGGACGAAGTCATTTCCAAGGCAGTTGTCGAAAGAGAACTGCCTTTAAACAATCATATAACTTTTTCTTTGGAAAAGGACGGGGTTTTGTTGGGAACGGCGCACAGACATTCTCCGCAGAACGTGTTTAAAATAGGGGAAAAGGAAGCAAGTTACGGTTTTTATCCGCAAAAGCTGTTGCCGGGAACTTATTATGCAGTGTTGTCGGTACACGCGATATTGGAGGACGTGGATTATTCGTTGGAGGTGTTGGCATGAAGTATTATCCTTTCGAACTGCATTGCCATACCTGCCATTCAGACGGCAGCTTTACGCCCGAAGAATTGATATTGGCGGCAAAACAACGCGGACTTTCGGGGATAGCTTTGACCGATCACAACACCGCTGCCGGAGTCAAAGAAGCCGTAGAGTACGGAAAAAAGTACGGTGTTTTGGTAATACCCGGAATAGAGTGGACTACCTTTTACGGGCATATCACCGTTTTAGGCGGTCATTCCGGAATAAATTGGACGACGGTCACAAAGGAAAACGTAGTGGAAAAAATAAAGGAAGCGCAAGCGGCGGGCGATATTGCGATTCTGGCTCATGCCTACAGGGTCGGCTATCCGGTTTGCACGGGCGGCATGAACGAATTCCCGCAGGAGATATTTTCCGTTTTAAACGGCTACGAAGCCGTTTCGGAGGATATTTCGCGCCCCACCAACAGACGTCAAATCGCAGAATACGAAAGATTGAAAAAAGAAGGTTACCGCCTTGCCGCAGTCTACGGCAGGGATTGGCACAGAAATTCAAAAGGTGACTTTGCGGTTACCCGATTAGGCATAACGGGTGACCTGAATGTGGAAAACGCTTTGGACGCCATTAGGTCCGGGCGAACTCAAATAACGGATATCGACGGCAACTTACTGTTGCCGGAATAATCGGAGGATATGGATATGATCACGGCACACGGCGGCGCGTTGGGCACCGGCAGAAACACTTACAAGTATTTCGAAGAAATGACGAAACACCCTGAGATAGAGGCTATCGAAGTCGATATCAGGCGTGCGGGCGGAAAGCTATGGCTGGGGCATGTTATAGTGCCGTTTTCGACGAAGAAGCGCATACCTTTGGAATTCGTTCTGGACTTTTGCAAACAGCAAAACAAGCGCGTCAACTGCGACGTAAAGAGCGGCGGTATGGTTGCAGACGTAGTTAAATTGGCAAAGAGCATGAACGCCGTAGAAAACATTTATTTTACGGGCTCGGTAAAAAAGGACGAAATAGGGCTCCTGGACGGAGCGGACGTCTATCTGAACGCTTCGTTCTTTCCGTATCAACTGAACGCAGCCAACGTTTCGAAGATTGCCGAATACGTTCGTTCGCTGGGCTCGCCCTGCGTCAAAGGCTTGAACGTCAACTATAAATTCTGCGACGAGAATTTACGCGGACTTTTGGTCGAAGCGGGATTGGGGCTTTCCGTGTACACCGTGGACGATTTGACAGAACTACAAAAAATCGTCAACGCGGGCTATGACAACGTTACCACAAATCAGCCGCTGAAGGCATACGAATTCTTAAAACAGCAGTGAAAAATTATATTGTGATCGGCGTTGGCAGAATGGGTTCGCGCCATGCCGACAACCTGTATAAAAAACGAGTCCCCGGCGCAAGACTGGTTGCCGTGGTCGATACCGATCCAAAGGCTTTGGCGGCGTTTACCGCACGGCATAAAGTGCCCGGCTTCACCGATTTGGACGAGTGTTTGCAGTCGGTTTCGGTCGACGCCGCGGTGATAGCCGTACCGCATTATTCGCACGTGCCCATAGCCGTCGGGCTGATCGAAAAAGGCATAGCCGTACTGACCGAAAAACCCGAAGCCGTGGATATTGCCGAGGCGGCAAGACTGAATGCGGTAGCCGAAAAACATCCCGAAGTTTTGTTCGGGATCGTCTATAATCAACGCACGAATCCTTGTTACAGATTTGCTAAACGCGTCATCGATAATGGCGGAATAGGGGATATAAAGCGCATAACGCTGGTAATAACCGATTGGTACCGTTCCCAACATTATTACGATATGGGCGGTTGGCGTGCGTCATGGACGGGAGAAGGCGGCGGCTTACTGATAAACCAATGCGTGCATCAATTGGACGTATTACAATGGCTGATCGGGCTGCCCGAAAGCATTGACGCCGTGGCGAACACAAAAGGCAGGGATATATACGTCGAAAACGAAGTCAGCGTCAGAATGCGCTATGCGGACGGAGCCGAAGGCGTGTTCATAGCGTCCGCTAACGAATTAAAAGGTACCAACATACTGGAAATCGCCGGGGATAAAGGCAAACTTTCGGTAGGTAAATATAAGGCGAAGTATTATTCTTTTTCGCCGTCGGAAAGGGAAGTCAACGCCACGGCTAAAAAGGGCTACGGTAAGGCGCGCATATCGCGAAAAAGTAAAAGTTACGGCTTATTCAGGTTGATTTACGACGGAATTTACGGACAGCAAATCAGGGTGCTGAAAGGCTTTACGAAAGCCTTGAACGGCGACAAAGCCGCGTTGGTCGCGCCGGGTACGGACGGGATAAAAGCGCTGTCGTTTATAAATTCCGTGTATTTGTCGGCGTATACCGGTAAACGCGTACCGTGCCCGCCCGATCCGCAGGAATATGTTCGCTGTTTGGAAAACATGAAAGCCGATGAAAGAAAGGGAGTCCGTGCCTTCGCCAAAGGCGAGAATTAGTAAATAGTAAACCGTATATCCGCCTTAAAATAGGCGAAAAAATAAAATTGAATGTAAATCCGGGAGGGGTATATATTATGCCGACGCAAAGTTTCGAAAACGGCGCTCTGGTGTATTCCGACGTCTTTTCAAAAAGGTGTTTTTACGACATTTCAAACAATCTGTTGACGGCGCAATTCGACGGCACCGGCGGCATTTCTAAATATGCCGTAGTCAACAAATGGGACTTTATCGAATGTTATTATAATCAAATGTCCGTAAACGGCTTGCCGTTCGATTACTATGCCGAAAAACGGGTGGAAATGTGCGGCAGGATCCAAACGGTCAAGGCGGCTTTTAACGGAGCGGATATAACCGTCCGACAATTTGCCGATTCGTCTACCAACGCGTTGTTTACCGAATTCGAAGTTTTCGCAGGCGGCGGCGACGTAGTGTTCGAGAATACAGTCAATTTCGGGTTGAACATCACTTCGTGGATGAAGAATTTCTTTTCGGCGCGGTTTACGGCAGGGAACCTGTCGCGGCTGATCTTCGGCACTTTGGGATCGGAGATAAA
>DVNF01000152.1 GCA_018714575.1 Candidatus Stercoripulliclostridium merdigallinarum | reverse complement strand
CCGATGACAAACGGCTTGGTAACGTTGGGCGGCTATCGCGTTTCGCCGTTTACCGCCAATACCGTAGGCAATTCTATGGTACAGACCATCGAAGTTTCATATTTAAACAGCCGCGCGACTTTCAACGTAACCACATACAGAAAGATCACTCCCACCGCGACGGAAGGAGCCGATTACGGTATTACTTTGGACAATATATCTATGGAATACGGTAACAACGCTCTGTCGCCGACGGCGAATATCAATATTACCGTAGCCGATTTCGTTGCCTATGCTCCCGAAATGACGATAGAGTATTCGGTAAACGGAGTGTGGACCGAGAACGTTCCGGTATACCCGGGCGAATACGCGGTCAGGGTAATAGTCGAAGGCAACGAATGCTTTAACGGCGCCGAGTTGGATATTCCGGTTAAATTCGAACGTTACAAGAGGTTGTTGGTCGTCACCGTGATAGACAATCAAAAGATATACGGAGCCAACGATCCCACGACCTATGAATACACGATAGACGAAGGCGATTTGTTGGAACACGACCGTGTCAACTTGACGTTTAACCGAGCCCCCGGCGAAGATTGCGGCAGTTATGCCGTAACGGCGGACTTTGCCGACGGCGAAGGCTACCAAAACGATTATTATATGTTGGTTTCCGTTGCCGGAGAGTTGAATATTACAAAGCGCGTAGTAACAAATTCTCCGGGCATGAGTACCGTCAGAGTAATGTTCGACCCGGCTACGACTACGGGATACAGCAACGGAGTCTTTACCTACACCGGCAATCCGATCGCGGGATTCGATATTTCCTATATCGACGAAACGGGCGTCAGCAGGCAGATCGCCGCAAACGACGTCGTGTATTGCGACGACAGGGGCAACGAATTGGGATACATGCCTTCCGAAATAGGCACGTATATAGTCAGGATTTCCGACAATTACGATATCCACGGCGAGACGGAATTCACGTTTAAGATACAAAGATAATAAAAGAAAATAAAACCATATCCACTAGGAGGTTATTTCAATATGGATGAAAAGCAACAATACGGTGTGTCTTACTGGGAAGATCCCGATAAAATTTACGATGCATTGCACAAATTGACGTCTCAACCTATCTACGAAGTAAAGAAGAGCGAAATGGATCGCATCTTGACCGAGTATTTCGATACCAAGTGCGCAAAGTCGAAAGCCATTTCCACCGAAGCCAAAAAGTACATACCCGGCGGCGTCCAGCACAACCTTGCGTTTAACTATCCTTTCCCGATCGCGATAGCCAAAGCCGAGGGCGCTTATATGGAAGACGTCGACGGCAACAAATACATCGACTTTTTACAAGCAGGCGGCCCGACCATTCTGGGATCCAATAACGAAGTTATCCGTAACGAAGTTAAAAAGCTGTTGGATACCTGCGGCCCCGTTACCGGATTGTTGCACGAAGCGGAATTGCTGTTGGCTAAAAAGATCAACGAGCATATGCCCGCCGTCGAAATGTTCAGAATGTTGGGTTCGGGTACCGAATCGGTCATGGCGGCGCTGAGGATCGCAAGGATCGAAACCAAGCATAAGAGGATCATCAAGATCGGCGGCGCTTATCACGGCTGGTCCGACCAAATGGTTTACGGATTAAAGATCCCCGGAACCAGGCAATTCCTGGAATCCCACGGTATTCCCAATAACTGCTTTGAACTGACCGACGAAGTCAAACCCAACGACCTGGAGATGTTGGAAAAGATGCTGCACAGGAACAAATCCAAAGGCGGCACGGCGGCAGTTATAGTTGAACCCGTAGGCCCCGAATCCGGAACTCGTCCCGTTTCCAAGGATTACAACGCGGAAGCGTTGAAGCTGGCTCATAAATACGGCGCATTGTTTATCTTTGACGAAGTCGTTACCGGTTTCCGTCTGGGTCTGGGCGGCGCGCAAGGATACTTCGGTATCGAACCCGATCTGACAATTTTCGGAAAGATCATCGCAGGCGGCTATCCTGCCGCTGGCGGTGTCGGCGGAAAGAGACAATATGCCGGCTTGATGGCGGCAGGCGTCGCTACCGGCAAACACCGCGCATACGTAGGCGGAACTTTGGCGGCTAACCCGATGAGCTCCCTTGCAGGTTACGAATGCATCAAACAAATCGAAGCTACCAACGCTTGCGTAAAAGCCGGTCAGGCGGGCGACAAGCTGGCGGCAGGTTTGAAACAATTGGTTGCAAAATACAACCTGCCTTACGTCGTTTACAACCAAGGCAGCATCGTTCACCTGGAATGCACCGGCGCGATGAGCTTCGATTTCAGCTCCTTTAACCTGCTGAAGTCCTTGTCCGGCATCCTGACTCACCAAAGAATGATCTACAAGAGGAAGGACGCTATGGAACACATGGGCGCCGCATACATGGCAAACGGTATCGTTACCTTGGCGGGCAGCAGACTGTACACCTCCATGGCTGACTACGAAAACAACTTTGCCGTCATCGACGACGCGTTGTCCAGATTCGACAAGGTGTTCGCTATGGTCGAAAATACCGGCGAAGGCGTCGAGATCGATTCTTTGATCGACGGCATAAAGAACGAACTGAACAAGAAAAAGGCTAAAAAAGCCTTGGCAGCCAAAGCCGAATAATAAATCGCTTGCCGCCGAAGTCATTCGGTGTGCCGAGGATATTTAAGGTATAAGGTATAACGTGCGCGCGTACATCTGTACGGGTGTACGCGCGTAAGGAGGATGGAAAAATGGTCGAAGAAACCGCAAAGCTTCGTATACTCGAATGTTGCAAAAAACTCAGCGAGCACAAGCTGACCGCAAAGGGCGACGTTTGCAGCGTGAGAATGGACGAAGGAATAATGATTAGCGATCCTGAAATCGACATGGCGGATATTACCGAAAAAGATATCAGGTTCGTCGGCAAAAACGACGCGCAGAACGCTTTGGAAGCGTTGCATTTGGCGATTTACGCGCATCGCGAGGACGTAAATGCCATCGTTATGAATCACGCGCCGTTTTGCGTAGGAATAGCAAAGAAGTTGAATGCAGTGCCCGCCACTTTGGACGACATGGCACAGATCATAGGGCATACCGCAAAGGTTTCCCCGTCAGACGAAGTAACTGACGTGTTAAAGACGTTGACCGGCAGAAACGCATGCTTGATCCGCAACGGCGGAGTTATAGCTACCGGCAGAACCTTGGACGAAGCGTTTACGGGTTCGTTGGTGCTGGAAAAGGGCGCGCTATGCTATGTGGGTTCCGCAATAATCGGAAAACCCGTAAAAATCGGGTTGTTCGACGCAGTGCTGATGAGAGCCGTTTATAAACTGAAGTATTCGAAGAAGGATCAGACGGCGAAGCTGAAAGAGGAACAGGGAGGCTGATATGACGGAATCCGAAGTCAGACAGGCGGTAAAAGACGCCGGAGTAAAATTGTTGGAAAATAACCTTGTCCAAGGCACTTGGGGAAATATTTCCATTCGCCTTGACGACAAGAAAATGGTGGTAACTCCTTCGGGCATGGACTATATCCGTATGCGCGCCGAAGATACCGTCGTAGTAGATATAGAAACATTGGAATATGTTTCCGACGTAAAACCGACGTCGGAAAAGAAGATACATGCGGCGATCTACCGCGACCGTCCCGAAATCGGCGCGGTCATCCATTCCCATCCGTTGTGGAGTTCGGCGGCGGCTGCTGCCAGAATGGAGATCCCCGTGCTAAGCGAAGAGCACAAGAAATTGCTGGGCGGCGACACCGTCCGAGCAGGGGAATACGGTTTGCCGGGTACCAAAAAATTGACAAACGGCGCGGTGGCGGCGATGAAGGGCAGAAACGCTTGCTTCCTGTCCAACCACGGCATAGTAGCCTGCGCCGAAACCATCGAAGGCGCTTTCGAAGTCTGCAAAGCCATGGAAGAAAACAGCCGCGCATATATCGAAAGTATTGTGAAAAAAGAGCTTGGAAAGGATACCATCGATATAGACGATATTTTCGAAGTGTTCTATAAAAGGATAAAATAACATTGTGGAGGAGGAGTAATGGAAGGAAAAATGAGCTTTGCTCAAAAATTCGGCGCATTTTCCCATAAACTGTTCGGCACAAAGCCGAACGACGGGGACGTCCAGCCGAAGGAAGCGTGGAGTTACGGTATAACCGGTGTCGGACAAAACTTCATTTGTACTATAATCGGATCCTATTTGACGGTATTCATGACCGACGCTTTGGGATTCAATAACGACATAAAATTGGGCGTCTTGACGGCTTCGGTCGCGGTGGCGATATTGATGTTGGTCGCCAGGATATTCGACGCGTTGAACGACCCGATAATGGGTTCTGTCGTCGACTATACCCGTACCAAATACGGAAAGTGCCGTCCGTATCTGTTATGGATGCCCATTCCGATCGGCATTTTGACGATATTGTGCTTCCTGCCCGTATATCCTCGCGATATGAGCGGCTTTTTGGCTTGCGGTTTGATATATGTGGTATGGTCGGTCGCGTACACGATAGCCGACGTCCCGTATTGGGGATTGTCGACCACGATGACGAACAACACTACGAAGCGCGGAAACATTTTGACGATAGTCCGTCTGATGTGCACCGCCGGCGCCGGCATAGTTACCTTGTTCGTTCCTATCCTCACCGACGCGGTAACCGCAAAATACAGGGACGGGAACGGATTGTTGATAGCTCAATATGCCGATCAATACATGGAAACTTTGCAATGGACGTATTTCATAGTGGCTGTCGTGTTGGTTGTTATCTCCATTCCGCTGTTTTATATCGGATTCAAGAACACGAAAGAAAGATTCGGCACCGTCGCCAGCGGCGAAAAACAACGTTCTTTGGGACAAAATCTGAAGTTATTGTTTAAAAACGACCAAGTTATGTTGGTAGTGTTGTCCGGTATTTTGGGCGGTGCCAGAATGGTTTATACATATACCGGCGGCTTGTATTTTTGTAAATATGCCCTGGGATCGGAATCGGCTTATTCGGTATTGACGATGTTGGTAATACCCGGCGGATTGATCGCCTCGGTACTCTGCCCGTGGCTGACCAAAAAGTTTACTAAAAAATGGTCCTTTATCGGTTCCCATATCCTTGGCGCCGCGGCAATGGTATTGATGCTGTTCATGTGGGACTTTGAAAACGGTAAATTTATCGGCGGCGGCGAATACGGCACCGCAGGATTGGTCGTGGCAGTTATCTGTATGATAGTAGTAGGTATCCCCCAAGGTATCGCAAACATCATGAGCTATGCGATGATCGGCGACACCGTCGAGTACTTGGAATGGAAGACGGGCGAAAGGGCGGAAGGTATCTGCTTCTCGATGCAGACTTTTATCAGCAAGATCGGTATGGCGTTCGGCGCGTTCATCGGCGTTTTGGCGTACAATATGAGCGGTATAAATTCCAACGACCCGTCGGCAACGATGACCGTGGACGGATTGAACGATTTGTGGTTGATGTTAGTGCTGTCCAGCGCGATCAGCTTTATCGCATGCGTGATCCCGCTGTTCTTCTATCATATCACCGAGGATAAACAGCGTTGGTACGTTGCAGAGATCCAAAAGAGGAAGGAAGCCGAGGCGGAGGAACAAGCTCTCGCATTGGCTAACGCAGGCGCGGCGGAAGCCGAAATAGATATCGAAATTAAAGAATAAGCTATCCGAAATTCTTATTTCGGAAACCCAAAACCTATTGAATCAATAACTTGCGCGTCGCGGCGCGTAGTGGAGGAGAGTATGGCTATCAGCAGAGAGGAACGAAAGCTTCAAAGACAAAGAAGGAGATATGTCAGGGAGCGGAGAAGGTTGAACAAAGAATATTTCCGTGGCAGAGTGCGCCTGAACAGACACGTTTTCAGGCACGGCGCACCGCCTGCCGGTTCGGTGATATACGACCCGTATCAAGATATGTCGATGGCTAACGGCATCTTTGAAAACGGCAAACAGAAAAACGGTTTGACGGTCATAAAGCCCGTGTTCGGCGGATACGAGGAAATCGGTACAGGCGCTTACAATACGGATATTCCCGATTTTTATCTGATCGGCTTGGCGGGACGTCCTTACGAACCTGTATTCCCGACCAATCAGGCAAAGAAATACATGATCGAATGTTTCAGAAGAGCTTTGCCGTTGTTCCCCGTGGAGATACAAAGCTATTCGATATTAAATAACTCTGCCTATTGCGTCATAGCCTCCTTCGACCAAACCCGCGTCAGCGCGCAACGTTTTCTTTCGTTGGTGATAAGGAGTTACGTCGATTATTACAACAAGAAGTTCGACCATACCGGCTCGCCGTTTATGGGTAGACCTACCATAAAGAAGCTGGGCTCCTGTAACGACATCGCCGACAAAATAATGTTGGTGCAAAGACAGCCGATGGTTCGCGGAATTCACGGAACGTATCCGTTCTGTTCGTTGGGCGAAGGTGAAAACGGTATTACTTCCAGGACGGCTTTCCAAAACCGCTTCGGCGCCGAAGGGCAAAAGGAGATGAAAGAAGCCGGTTCCGAAGAATACGGCAGATTGCACGCGATCGATCTTTCGACCAGACTGTTCGGTTACAGAGCGGGATTGAACAGAGTTATCGAGGAAGTGCTGATAGATTTCGGATGCTTTACGAAAAGGGCGATTCCGCACGACCTGATGCCGAAGATCATTGCCGAGATCGTCGAGCGCACGCGCGCTCCGTACAAAAAAGTTATCAAGAAGCTGGGCGCGGGTTGGAACCTTCAATACGAGCTGTTGATAGCTACTATAGCCGAAATGATAATCGGAGACAGGCATACGTTCGATTACGCGTGGAGAATACTGCGCATAGAACTCTTGCAAAAGCGTACCGTAGCCATAGACGTAGCCATACTCATGTTCGAACGCTTGGGCTATTCTATCGATCAGATCTTCCAAATGATGGGCTTTGCTTATGCGGCTGTGATAGGCGGTAAAGTAGAATATTACAACGACGATTTCCTGGTCCGCGTGATAAAAGATTATGCCGCAGCTACAAAGACTCCGGTAATTTCGGTAATCAACGCGTTCGGTATTCGGAACAGCCTGGAGGACCCCGACAGAGTCAAACAGGTGGCGGCTTACTTTATGTAATGTAACCCGTTAATTTTCGGATTATTTATAATTACGATCCGGCGCCTTTCGGCGTCGGATTTTTATGCTTGTATCGTCCATTTTTAGCGACTTATTTTGCAAATAAATATAAAAATTCGACTGAAAATATGACAGAAAACATCATTAAAACGACCACGGTTTTTTCGACTGTGACGAGGCGTCGGAGCAACCTTTCAAAACAGTAAAAACAGCATGGGAGAAGGGTAAAATCAGGCAAGTTTTATTAGTTTCCATTTAAATTTTAGAATTATAAAAATAAAGTAAATGTAATATTATATCTTGTATATAATACGCGCGTATGATAAAATGGGATATGGGAAAGTATGTCCGAATGCTTTTCCGTTAGATATACTCAGAGGTATATATGAGGAAGAGAACGTTTTTAACTATAATTGCGATTGTGGCTGTGGCGGTAATTGCCGTCTTGTGTTTGTCCGCTTGCGAAGAGGAATACAATATCGACCATTTGGAAATCTATTCTTCGCCGAAGACCAACTACTACGTCGGTGAGGAATTGGATTATTCGGGCGCTTCGATCAGAGTCGTCTATACCAACGGCACCGATCGTATCGTGCCCGTTGACGATACAATGATATCTTCCTTTAACTCCTCTGTTCTCGGACCTCAGTACATTAAAATCTATTACGGCAACAGCTCTGTTTCCGTCAGAGTCAACGTCAACCGCTATGCTACCCAAAGCAGCGCTTTGGAAATGCCGGTGGAAAATTACGACTTGATCCAAGGTCAACCTCTGAATTTGAACGACAGCTTTTTGGTCATTACTTTTGCGGACGGATCCGTCCAACGCGTACCTTTGACGGCATCTATGTGCTCCGGATATGACGCCGGCAGAGTAGGGCAACAGGAAATCAACGTCAGATACGTTTTCGCGGACGGCGAAGTCATCAACGCTTTGTTTAACGTCACGGTATCCGAACGCAGGATCTCTTCCGTAAGTATTCGCACGTTGCCGACAAGGAACCTTTATTACTTGGGCGACGAAGACGTCTCTCTTTCGGGCGGCGAAATCTTTGTTACATACAACAACGGTTATACGGAAACTCTGCCGATGATGACGGGCAGCACCGTGTTGGAAGGATTGGAAATAATTTCATTCGATTCGTCGGTTGCGGGGCTTGCCGTTCCGGTGGAACTGTCTTATTATAATTTGCCGTTAAGCTATGAGGTCACGGTAGGCACTCGCGACGTCAGTGAATATTCTTTCGACGCCGCCGATATACCCGTCCAGCTGGAAGGCACCGCGCTGAATTTGGGCGATATGATGTTTGCCGTTACATACACTAACGACGAAAGTATAGTTTTAAGGGCAAACGACGAAAACTTTTCAGACTATATCGAGATTTTAGGTTACGACCCCGAAACGGTGGGCGAACAGGAATTGGTGATACGTTTTAAATACGGCGACGTCGTTTTGGCTACTCCCGGATTAATTACCGTCACGGTACAGGCAAAGTCGTTGTCTTACGTCCGCGTTCCGACGTCGGACGTTTCCGAAGCCAACGCAAACCCCGTTGTTTATTTGGGTAACGTTTACGAATTGGCTGCGTTCAGGTACGAATTGGTTTACGATAACGGCGAAATCGAAACGGGCAGCTTGGCGGCGGCAAACGTCGAAGTTTACGACTTTACAGGGTCGGGCACCGCCGAAGGCAGCGGTTTGGTAAACGGCAGTTTCGTTTATAACGTTGCGGGCGAAAGGCTTTGGTTGGTAACTTATACCTATACCGATCCGGACACCTCGGAAACCGTCGAATTCGAATGCGAATACGGCTTTACGGTCGTGTTGCCGTCCGTCGTTTCCTACAGATTTACGGGATATGCCGCTGACGAAGCGTTGATTTATTTCGAATATATCGACGGAGCTGCGGAATTCGTCAGATTCACCGAAGGACTTTCGCTGGAGTTGGTATACGATTCCGGTTTGACGTTGACCAGGAACCTGTCTGAACTGACGGGCGACGAAACCGGTTTCGGTTTCGAAGCAAATACGTCGGGCACCACAGGTAACGCTTTGGCTACGTTTATTTATTACGACGTATATGACGGAGTCAGAAAAGAGCTGGTCATAGAAAACGTGGCGGCTTATATAGCGCGATCGGTTTCCTCGATAACTATCGAAAAAGGCGCCGGCTTCAAATCCGTTTTGGCTCCCGAAGAAAATTTTGCCGACGCGGGTTTGAGAGTCGAAGTTTTGTATGCAGACTCCGTGGAACCCGTCGTCTTTGAATTGACCTTAGGCGCGGACGTCGAATTTTATGCGGCGTTCTCCTTCGTCGCGACAGGTTCCGTTCAGTTGGTGGGCGGCGAATTCATGTTCCCCGACGAGGGCGAATATACCGTTACCTTGAATTCCGGGGACATTACCAATAATACCGTCGTCAGTTATCCCGACGGCAACGGCATAACGGTAACGGTTGATTCCGTGCCCGATGAAATTATCGGAGTTTTTGCCGACGCCGCAGGCAACAATGCTGTGGATACCACCGCTACCGCCACCGAAATCCGTGTGCCGATAGGGACCAATGTTCCGACCTCTTATTATTTGGGAGTCAGGTATACGGGGACGGCTAACGGCGCGGAAATAGTTCGTTATGTGCCTTTTGCAGACGGCAGGGTGACCGTTCCTTCCGCCGCAGGTTTGTTAACCGGGATCAATCCTATTACGGTTACTTACGCCGACGAAGGCGTTTTGCTGAACTATACGATGAATATTTCCGTAACCGAAAGGATACCCGTTTCCATTACGGCGACTTTCCCGAGGACGGAATTTTACTACTATTTGGCGACGGTCGAATCCTTAAGGGAATACCTGGAAGACATTGTCGTCAGAGTAGAATACGACAATAACACCTTCGAGATCGTTCAATACAGCTCCGGCAACATCACCGTTACCAATTACGACTGGAACATTCCCGATTATTCCGATATTGCTCCGATGTCCCAGGAAGTTTCCGTTACGTATAACGCCAACGGAGTTACTTTGGGTACGACGGTCACAATATATTTGAAAGAAGCTTTACCGACCTCCATTTCGTGGGAGGGTACGGACAATATGTATGCGGTAATAGCCGGCGGCAGCTCGTTTGCGTTGAACGAACTGTACGTTGCGACCGCGGATTATGTGGCTTTGGTTCCTCAACAGTTGGTACTAAGCCGAGTAATAGTGTTGAATTATTCTTCGGCAGACGGTTCGGTAAACGATTCAGTCGCCGTGGAGTTACAGGATATTTACGAATCCGTCACTTTCGATCCCGATTCGTTTAACAGAAATTCCTTGGCGGCGCAGGGAGTAAGGTTGAGTTATTTGGGTTGCGTGTTTACCGTAAACGTCAAAGTTTCGGTAGAAACCGCATTGGAATCCATAACATTGAATACGGACAGAATAACCGTTATCCAAGGCGGCGACGTAGACGTTTCCGGATTGGTGCTGACGTTGAATTTTGCGGGCGGATCCTACCAAGTGCCGATGCGTAAAGAATATTTCGACGCGGACGAACTGAACGGTATTCTGGCGGAAGATACCAACCCGGGCGACGCTTACAGCGTGACGGTATCTTATACTCACAACAGCGTGACTCGCACAGTTTCCGTTCCGTTCACGGTAGAACAAAGGAAGCTTATCGCTATACAATTCAAAGACGTAAAGACCGAATTCGTAGAACACGAACCGTTTACTCCCGGCGAGGGCGGATATATTCTTGCTCTGTACAACAACGGCAGGCAGGAGAGTGTAACTTTCCCGGAGGATATTCCGTTGTATGACGGCAGTAATCCCGGCTTTAACGCCAATTTCTATATCGATATCAGTCAGTTCGATAATTCCGAAATTGCTGCGGGCGGCAAGACCAAGCAACAAAATATCGTAATTTACTATACGGACACGGTCAGCAATATTACCGCAACCGACACTTATACCGTTTATATGCGCGACAGGCGCTATCCCACGGTAACTTTCCTGCCGAGTAACGATTACGATCGCGTTTACAAGGACTACTTGGACGCGGAACCGACGGCTCTCCCC
Source organism: Candidatus Stercoripulliclostridium merdigallinarum (assembly GCA_018714575.1). Lineage (GTDB taxonomy): Bacteria > Bacillota > Clostridia > Christensenellales > DTU072 > Stercoripulliclostridium_A > Stercoripulliclostridium_A merdigallinarum. The sequence goes on along the minus strand of DVNF01000152.1, from coordinate 3,092 downwards.
AAACAGATCGCCGCCAACGTCATAGGTTATTCTTCGTATAACCTGGAAGACCTGACGTTTGCGCTGTGGGACGGCAAGGGCGAAATAGCCGACCACGAATATGTGTTGTATTATTTGGCAGAGGACGGCACTCGCTATAACGTGTCTTTAGGTCAATTCCCCGACAAAGTGGGCGTTTACGATATAGTAGTGGAATATGCCGGTGACAGCCTGCATAATCCCGTAACGGTAACTTCGGAGGTCAAATTTACCGTTGCGAAGCGCGATCTGACGATAACCTTTACCGATTCCGCTTATGCGGCGGTGGATGAGCTGACCAAAGTTTACGGCGAAGCCACCGACAAATTATACGTCAAGATATCCGGGCTTGCCGCGGACGAAGAATACGCAGATATCTTCGCGACAGGTTTGGTAGGAAACTATATGTTGGTCTATCCCGAGGATTATTCCGACGGTCTGGCAATTTTCGATATAGTTTATACTTTGGGCGGTAACGTTTCCGATATGTCCGACAGAACTGCGGCGGGAACGTATATGATAAATATACGCGGCAACGCAACCGACAGCTCCGTAAACTACAACATAGTCGTAAATTCCGTTCCGTACGTAATTTCCAGACGACCCGTAAAAGTTACGGCTCCTTCCGTCAGCGTCACTTACGGCGAATCGGTACCCGCGTTGGCGTATACGGCGGAACAAGCCGACGGTACCACAGCCAGAGGCTTGCTGGAGGGCGACGCCTTGCGCGGAGCTTTGGGCAGAGAACAAGGCTATGACGCAGGCACCTATGCAATTACCGTCGGTACGTTATCCAATTCGAATTATAACGTGCAATTTTACGACGACGATGACAAAAACCGCCCGTTCGTAACGATAAATCGGCGAAATGTTTATATCAGAATGAAGAGCTATTCGGCGACTTACGGATCCGACTTTACCGTTTCGTCGGATTTTGCCGAATATTTTGCCGATTCCGCTTTGCAAAATACGGAAAACGTCTTTGCCGCAAGCGATATTGCTAACGGTCAAACGGTAGAGGATATACTGGGCGTGCTGACGATCGTTTACGGTATAGGCGGCGAGACGGTTGAAACTCCGTGGATGAACGGAGTAGGCGAATACGGAATTTCAGGCGTATTTATCGAAGTTCCCGACAGAGCGGACAATTATAACGTCATATTTACACCCGGCGTAATGGTGATAGAACAAAGGGCGATTACCGTAGCGGTAGACGGCATGATAGCCGAATACGGCGACTTGACCGTGGACGACATAGCTTCGTTGGACATTACTTATACGTTGAATGAGGCGACGGAAGACGCGGGATTAATGCCGGGCGACGAAATAGAACTGTATTTCGGAGTAAACATAGGTAATATCACCGCATTGACGGTCGGAAACTACGCGATCACGTTGACAGGTTGGTCCAATAACAATTACAGCGTTACCGCCAATAATGCAAACCTTAGCGTCACGGCAAAGAACCTTTCGGTAGTCATACCCGAAGAACACTTGACCAAACGCTATAACGGACGTATGCCGTCCATAGACGCGGCAAACGTTTTGCTGTACGACAGAGGAGAGGAATATAACGATCAGACTTTGGCGGCGGAAGCTCGCGACGGCTTGTCGATCGGCTTTACCGGAGCTTCGGATAACGTCGGAGCTTATCCCGTTACGGTCAATTCAAACAACCATAACTTCAACTTCGCTTTGGCGGAGAGCGTAAGTTACGTCATAACTCCCTTGCGGATAACCATAACGGCGGACGATTATTTCTATATCGGTCCCGACAACGAAGATATCCCGCTTAAGGGCGCAGACCTGGTATATAACGGTACGGCGTACAGGCTGGCGGCGCGTATCCCGGAGGATCCCGACGGCAGCGGCGACGGCTTGCAGCCGCAATACGACATTTACGGCAACCCCGTTACCGACGACAATAACGAAACCATGTACGACATGGTGGCTGTTACTATCAGCGTTTCTTCGGTAACAAATGCGGGTACTTATTCGTTGACGGCTACGGCGTTCAATAACGCGAACTACACTTTGATTTCCGCAGAAACTTTGACGTTTACGCTAAAGAAAAAGGAAATCTATATTTATATCGATTGCTCCTCGGCGACCGCCGACGATCCTTATACGGTAATCCGTCAATACTCGGGCGAAGAGCAAAGATTCTTGGAAGGGACCTTGAACGGCGAATTAGTCGAATCGGGAGATTTCGCATTGTCAGATACCGGAGTCAGTGCCGTTCAGTTGGGATTCAGCCGTGAGGGAACGGTTATACCTTCGTTGAAAGACGTAGTATACGATACCTCGAATGTGCCGCTGGTTTACGATATAGTCGTTACCGGTGCGGTGGATCCCGGCAACAACCACGAATTGAAGCTGGCTGAAGAATACAAATTTATTCTTTTACCGCGCACGATACAGCTGAGGATATATGAAAACGCGTTATCCAAAGACTATGACGGAGCGGCTCCGCCCAGGAGTATAGAAAGCAACCAATTCGACGTAGTATTCTCCGCCAACGATCCCGAATCCGGTAATTTGGCAGGATTTACGAAGAATATGGTCTACTTCAGCTATACCAGGAACGAACGCGACTACCGTTCCAATTCTTCCGTAGGCACGTATTCGGTTTCTGTATCCACTGACGAAACCAACTATGCGGTTTCGTTGATACAGCCTTATCAATACTCGATCACCAGGCAAACGTTTAACTACTTCTTGTTGGATACCGCTCCCGAAAAGCAATACGACGGCGCAGGTATAACGTTCGATCAAAGCGATTTAAGCTTACCGATCCCAACCAATCAACAGATGCCCGTTTTGCGTACTTTTGCATACGGCGTGATCATGGACGGCGAAGAGAACGTATACGTCAACCTGATGAATACTGCCTCAGAAAAGCTGACGACATTCCTGGCGGCGTTTGCCGACGTGAACATCGATTCGGCGGCCAGCCTAGGGGCAGTCAGCAACTATGCGTCGGACGCCAGAAACGCTTTGGCGGAGCTGAGAAACTTGTTTGTTGTTCCCGAAGACCCCGAAACGGAAAGCGCGGCAAGGTTCTTGGTCTACGG
>DVNF01000151.1 GCA_018714575.1 Candidatus Stercoripulliclostridium merdigallinarum | reverse complement strand
ATTTTGTATTGTTCGGGCACTAAAATATGGACGCGTTCCCTGATGGTGTACCAAAAGAATAGCCCGACCGCTTCGTCGGGTTTCTTTTTTATATGGATGGGGACCACTCGGGTATATCGTTATCTCTTACTCCCTGCCGACTGTTTAACTTGCTATGTTTTATCAACAAACGCTGTCTGCCCTCGTCAGGTTTGCCCGACCGTCGTCGGGCAAACTTGCGCACCCTCTTGCTATAAAAATAGCAAGAGGGTGCGTTCCCTGATGGTGTACCAAAAGAATAGCCCGACGAAGCAGTCGGGCTATTCTTTTGGTACACCATCAGGGAACGCACCCATATTTTAGTGCCCGAACAATACAAAATCCTCATATAAGAACGACCACAATAATTTTACAGTCTAGTGTAAAATGTAGCGATTAAAAAATTTATAGAGAATTATTGCGTATCCATTTTTGATTTTTAAATTCAAAAGATATTATCCCCGAAATGTACGTCTTAGAAATATCCTTTCGCAGAGCAATATAAAAAGCGCCTGTCCAATCAGGCAGGCGCAATATAAACGCAGGAATAATTATAAAACGGAAACACAATTATAAATTAAAATATCTTTTTGCGTTGTAGTAGGCTACGTTGCGCGCGATTTCCTTTAGATAATCGATCGACGAAGCGGGGTATTGTCCGTTCTCGACCAAGGAACCCAGGTAGTTGCAGAATATGCGCCTGAAATAGTCGTGTCGCGCGTAGGACAGGAAACTTCTGGAATCGGTCAACATGCCGACAAAGCTTCCGATAGGGGCGCCTGCGGCAAACGTGGATATTTGGCGGCGCATGCCTTCCAGGTGATCGTTGAACCACCATGCCGAACCTTGCTGTACTTTCCCGGGAATTCCGGCATTATTGTTGAAGGCTCCGGCAAGCGATACCAAAAACTCGTTGTCGGCGGCGTTCAACGAAAACAGTATCGTCCCGGGTAAACAGTTTATACGGCTGAGAGCGTCCATTAGCCCGAACAGAGCATCGGCTCCCGTCAGGCTGCGCACGCAATCGAAACCGGCGTCCGCTCCCAAGGCGGCAAACATGGCGTTATTCGGGTTTCTGACACAGCCGAAATGCAGCTCCATTACTATATCGTATTTATGGTATAGAATTCCAAGTCGGCGCAGTAATTCGAATTTATAATTGTCCGCGTCGGCTTTTGTCAAGGGTTTGCCTTTCATAGCATACGCGAAAGCCGTTTCGGCGGATAACGCGTCGGGCGAATAGGCGGGGACGTAATCCAACCCGTGATCGCTGGCAGGGCAACCCATGGATATAAAGTACGCTAATCTGGATTCCAATGCCGATACCAACGAATCGAAATCCTCTATTTTTTCGCCGGCGGCAACGGACAGCGCCGCTATATACTCCTTAAAGCCGGCTTTGTCGATATTTACGGCTTTGTCGGGACGAAATGCCGGTAAAACTTTTATTCCGAAACCTTCCTCTTTCAACAGCCTGTGGTATTTTAAATCTTCGATAGGATCGTTTGTCGTGACGGCACATTCCACGTTGGCTTTCGCCATCAGATCCCTTGCGCCCAACGTCGATAATTTTGCGTTTGCCGCGGCATATATTTCCTCTGCCGTTTCGGGCGTCAGGACGGCGTTCGTATCAAGGTAATATTTTAATTCCATATGAGAAAAATGATACAAAGGATTGCCGGCTAAATAGGGCATTACCGTAGCCCAAGCTACAAATCTTTGGTAATCCGAGGCGTTTCCCGTTATCAGATCTTCGTCTATTCCCATATTCCGCATGGCGCGCCATTTATAGTGATCGCCGTTCAACCATGCTTCGGTGATCGATCTAAATTTTTTATTTTCGTAAATTTCTTTGGCGTCCAGGTGACAATGGTAGTCGATTATCGGTAGGTCAGCCGCAGATTTATACAGTTCGACAGCCGCGTCGGAATCCAACAAAAACTTTTCGTCCATGAAAGCTTTCATATATTACCTCCCGGAAAATTATAATCTATTCGAAAGCAACTTTCAAGGAGCTTTTGACATAATTATTTTCCAAGTCGATAATTCAACCGAAACCGAGTAATCTTCGCGCGGCGTAAAATCGGCGCGAAAACGGGTGAAAAACGATCGCCTGAATGGTTGTCTAAACGGTTGCCTATTAGAATCATATTATATATAATAAGAGGGCAAAGGGGTGCGTTGTGTACCGACATATGTACCGACTTGTGCGCCGCCTTGTGCAGGGACGTCGTTAAAAGACCCAAGATATTGTGACGTTTGAAAGTTTTTCAAAAAAAATTTAAAAAAGTTTGTTAAAACGTTTGACACTCTTCCGTGTGTTTGTTATTATTGTGAGGCTGGCTACGAGGATTTTGCCTATTTAACCGCAAAAGAGCTCGTTTAGGTGACCGACGATGGAATATTGCGTTTGATGCAGACGTCAATTCCGGAGGAACACAGTAAGACCCCTTTCTATAGCGGCTGATGCCGTTAAATATTTGGAAAGAGGGCAAACACGCGGAAGCGTGGTAAACAGAGAAATCCAAGGAGGACAAAAATACATGGCAGGTCAAAAGATCAGAATCAAGCTGAAAGCTTACGACCACAATCTGATTGACGCATCTTGCGCAAAGATAGTAGATGCCGCTCAGAGTACCGGCGCCAGCATTTCGGGACCTATACCGCTACCGACGGAGAAAGAAGTTGTGACCATTCTTCGTTCCCCGCACAAGGACAAAGACAGCCGCGAGCAATTCGAACTTCGCACGCACAAGCGTCTTATCGACATCTACAACAGCTCCGCACGCACGGTTGATTCGTTGATGAAACTGGATCTTCCCGCAGGTGTGGACATCCAAATCAAACTGTAAGGAGGCTCATCATGAAAAAGGCTATATTAGGTAAGAAAATGGGTATGAGCCAAATCTTTACTCCGGACGGCACGATGATTCCCGTAACCGTTGTAAAAGCCGGTCCCTGCCCCGTCGTTCAGGTCAAGACGGCGGAAAAGGACGGATACAGCGCAGTCAAAGTCGGATTCGAATCGTTGGGCGAAGTCAAAAAGGGCTCGAACCGCGTTACAAAGCCTTTGCAAGGCATTTTTGCAAAAGCCGGCGTTCAACCCACCAGGTATTTGAAAGAATTCAAATTTGAAAACGCAGCCGAATATACCGTAGGACAACAAATAGATTGCGGCGTATTCGCAGTAGGCGATCACGTGGACGTAACGGGCACCACCAGGGGCAGAGGCTTTACGGGCGTTATCCAAAGATGGAACGCGCAGCGCGTAGGCAGCATGTCTCACGGTACCGGCCCCATCCACCGTTCGGTAGGCTCGATGAGCGCGAACTCCAGCCCTTCCAGAGTTTTCAAAAACAAGCATATGGCAGGTCAATACGGCCATGAAACCGTGACCGTTCAGAACCTAGAGGTCGTCAAAGTCGATTCCGACCGCGGCGTCATACTGATTGCGGGCGGCATTCCCGGACCCAAGAACTCTTTGGTCGTCATCAAAGAGTCCCTGAAGAAGGCAAGCGGCTCCAAGTGGTTCAAATAATAAGGAGATTCGCATATGAAAGCCCAAGTTATTAACAGTTTAGGTAAAAAAGTAAAAAAAATAGAATTGAACGACGAAGTTTTTGCCGCCGAATACAACGAACCGTTGATTCACCAAGCCATCGTCGCTCAGTTGGCAAACGCACGTCAAGGCACCAAATCGGCTCTGACTCGTACCGAGGTCAGAGGCGGCGGCGTAAAGCCGTGGCGTCAAAAGGGCACCGGCAGAGCTCGCCAAGGCAGCATTCGCGCTCCGCAATGGACGCACGGCGGCGTGGTATTCGCTCCGAAGCCCAGAGACTTTTCCAAGAAGTTGAACAAGAAAATGCGTCAAGGCGCTTTTATCAGCGCGATCAGCAAGAAATTCAGCGACGGCGACGTCATTATTTTGGATAAACTGACGCTGGATTCCGGCAAGACTCGCGACGCGGTAAAGGTTTTGAACGCTATCGGCGTTACCAAGAGCGCTATCGTGGTGACCCGCGACGTCGTCGAATCCGTAAAACGCGCTATCAACAATATCCCGAAGGTTGAATTAAGCCCCGCGGAGCTTCTAAGCGTTTACGACGTTGTCAAAGCCGACAAGTGCATTTTCACCGAAGAAGCGATCATGGCGGTACAAGACAAGTACTTCATGACCGTAGAAGGGGAGGTAGAAGACAATGAATAATTACTACGATATCATTATTAAACCCGTACTTACCGAAAAGAGTTTCGACGGAATTCCTTCCAAGAGGTACGCGTTTAAAGTTCAAAAGAATGCGACAAAGACGCAGATCAAGGCCGCGGTAGAGCATATCTTCGGCGTTACCGTTGCCAAGGTCAATACCGTCAGAGTCAGCGGCAAAGTACGTCGCGCCGGCAGAAAAGACGAAGGCAAGACCGCCTCTTACAAAAAGGCATACGTCACTTTGACCGAAGGCAGCAAGGCAATCGAATTCTTCGAAAGCCTGGCATAATGGAGGACAGATAAATGGCAGTTATCAGATATAAACCTACTTCTCCCGCACGCCGCAACATGAGCGTATCGGATTTTGCCGAGATCACCTCGACGACTCCCGAAAGAAGCCTGTTGGTCAGCAAGAACAAAACCGGCGGCAGGAACAACCTTGGCAGAATTACCGTTCGCCACATCGGCGGCGGCAACCGCAACAAGTACAGAATCATCGATTTCAAGAGGAACAAAGACGGTATTCCCGCCAAAGTTGCCTCCATTCAATACGACCCCAACCGTAGTGCCAACATAGCGTTGTTGAATTACGCCGACGGCGAAAAACGCTATATTCTGGCTCCTATCGGACTGGGCGTCGGCGACACGGTCATTTCCGGCGAAGGCGCCGACATCAAAGCGGGCAACGCTTTGATGCTGAAGGACATTCCCGTAGGTACCACCGTTCACAATATCGAGCTGCAACCCGGAAAAGGCGGACAAATCGCGCGTTCGGCAGGCGTTGCCGCTCAGCTGATGGCAAAAGAAGGCAATAAAGCTACATTGCGTATGCCCTCCGGCGAAATGCGCTACGTCAGCATCAAGTGCAAAGCGACGATCGGTCAGGTCGGCAACATCGAGCACGAGAACGTCAGCGTAGGTAAGGCAGGTAAGACCCGTCACATGGGCGTAAAACCCACTGTCCGCGGCGTTGTTATGAACCCCTGCGACCACCCGCACGGCGGCGGCGAAGGCAAGAGTCCGATCGGTTTGCCGTCCCCCGTCACTCCTTGGGGCAAGCCTGCTTTGGGATATAAGACCCGCAGCAAGAAGGCTAAATCCTCCAAGATGATAATCAAGCGCGTTAATTAGGAGGCATCCAGATGAGTAGATCCGTTAAAAAAGGCCCTTATTGTGAAGAAAGCCTAATGAAAAAAATAGTCGCCATGAACGAATCCGGTGACAAAAAACCGGTAAAGACTTGGTCCAGGGCGTCTACGATATTCCCCGAATTCGTGGGTCACACCATCGCCGTTCACGACGGCAGAAAGCATGTTCCGGTCTATATCACCGAGGATATGGTAGGTTTGAAATTGGGCGAATTTGCTCCGACCAGAACCTTCCGCGGACATGCGGGCAGCAAAGCTGCTACCGGTAAAAAGTAGGAGGTAAAATATGGCAACCAGAACTAGAGAAAAGGCAAAAACCAGGATGGAAAATCGCGAAATGCGTCCCCATGCCGTTGCCAAGATGATCAGGATCTCCCCCTACAAAGTCAGGAAGGTGTTGGATCTTATCCGCGGCAAGAGCTATCCTTACGCAGTAGCGTTGCTGTCGGAAGTCAACAAGTCGGCTTCGGAGCCCGTATTGAAGGTATTGAATTCCGCTGCCGCCAATGCCGAAAACAACCTGAACATGAACAAAGACACGCTTTACGTAGCCGAGTGCTATGCCGACCAAGGACCTACCTTGAAACGCATGAGAGCCAGGTCTAAGGGCAGAGGCGCGCGTATCTTGAAGCGCACCAGCCACATCACCGTCATTTTGGACGCGGCGAAGTAACAGGAGGACACAATGGGACAAAAAGTTAATCCGCATGGTTTAAGAGTTGGGATCAACGCTCCCTGGAGCAGCACTTGGTTCGCTAACAAAAAGGATTTTGGTAAAAATCTGAAAGAGGACAACGAGATCCGTAACTACCTGAAAAAGAATTATTACGACGCCGCTATCTCTTCTATAAAGATTGACAGAGCGGCCAACAATATCAAGATCGATATATACTGCGGCAGAGTCGGCGTAGCTGTAGGCAAGCTGAACAGAGCCCGCGATCAAAAAGCGGCAATCGCAGCCAGCTCCGAACAACTTCCCGTCGACACCACGGCGAAGAAGGACGCTCCCGAAAAAGGTATCGATCAAATCAACGCCGCGATCCGCAAGATCGTCGGACCCAACAAGAGCTTCAACGTCAACGTCCATGAAGTCAAACACATCGATACCGACGCCCAGCTGATAGCCGAAAACATTGCATCGGCATTGGAAAAGAGGACTCCGTTCCGCAGGGCTATGAAATCGGTCATGGGCAGAGCGATGAGAGCGGGTGCCAAAGGCGTAAAGACTATGGTTTCCGGCAGATTGGACGGCGCGGAAATAGCAAGGTCGGAATCTTATCACGAAGGCTCCATACCTCTGCAAACACTGCGTGCCGATATCGATTACGGCTTTGCCGAAGCCCACACCACTTACGGCATAATCGGCGTAAAGGCGTGGATATACAAGGGCGAAGTCTTCAAGGCAAAAGGAGGTAAAGACTGATATGTTGATGCCTAAAAGAGTCAAAAGAAGAAAGCAACACCGCGGCAGAATGACCGGCAAGGCGTTGCGCGGCAATAAGATTGCATACGGCGAATACGGATTGGTAGCGACCGAACCCGGTTGGATCAAGTCCAATCAGATCGAAGCAGCCCGTGTCGCAATGACCAGATACATCAAACGTGGCGGACAAGTTTGGGTAGACATCTTCCCCCACAAGCCCGTGACGAAGCACCCGGCGGAAGCCCGTATGGGTTCCGGTAAAGGTAACCCCGAATTTTGGGTAGCTGTAGTAAAGCCCGGCAGAGTAATGTTCGAAATGTCCGGTATTACCGAAGACATCGCGAAAGAAGCGTTACGTCTTGCGGCTAACAAGCTCCCCATTAAATGCAAATTCGCCAGAAAGAGCGATTTGGAACAAGCAGAATAAGGCGGTGACGGTATGAAAGCGAATAATTTTTTCGAAATGACCAATGAAGAGCTCACCAATAAGGTAGCGGAGCTTAAATCGGAGTTGATGGATCTGAGGTTCAAACACTCCACCAACCAGCTTTCCAACCCCATGGTCTTAGTAACCTGCAAAAAGGATATAGCCAGAGCCAAGACCGTGCTTCGCCTGAGAGAGCTTGGGCGTATCGAGGAGCCCGAAAAGAGCGCCAAGAAAACCCGCAGCCGTCAAAAGAAGGCTTAGTAGGAGGATCGAAAGATGGAAAGAAATCTCAGAAAGACCAGAGTCGGCGTAGTAGTTTCCGACAAAATGGATAAGACAATTGTTGTCGCAGTCGAGCACAAGGTAAAGCATCCCCTGTACAAAAAGTACATTATGCGCACCAAAAAGCTGAAAGCTCATGACGAAAACAACGAATGCGGCATAGGCGACAAGGTCATGGTTATGGAAACCAGACCGCTGTCGAAAGACAAAAATTGGCGCCTTGTCAATATAATCGAAAAGGCGAAATAACGGGAGGCATACGATGATACAACCTCAAACCAGATTAAAGGTAGCTGACAACTCCGGTGCGAAAGAAATAATGTGCATCCGCGTAATGGGAGGCTCGTACGTCAGAAGCGGTAACATCGGCGACGTGATCATCGCTTCCGTAAAGAGCGCGACCCCCGGCGGAACCGTCAAAAAAGGCGACGTCGTCAAAGCGGTTATCGTTCGCACCCACAAAGGAATTATGCGTAAGGACGGCACTCATATCAAATTCGACGATAACGCCGCCGTCATTATCGACAACCAGAAACAGCCCCGCGGCTCTCGTATCTTCGGACCCATCGCGCGTGAACTGCGTGAGAAGGACTATATGAAGATAGTGTCTTTGGCGCCCGAAGTGCTGTAAGGAGGCTAAGATGAAATATAGCGTTAAAAAAGACGATTACGTCATGATCATTGCCGGCAAGGATAAGGGCAAGACCGCCTTAATCACCGCCGTCAATAAGGAAACCGGACGCGTCCTGATAGAGGGCGACGACCTGAACACGGTAAACACCAAAGCCGTCAAAGCCAGAAAGGCTTCCGACAAGGGCGGATTGATAAAGCAACCCGGCTCGATCGATATTTCGAACGTTATGCCGATCTGCAGCGCTTGCAACAAGCCCACCAGAGTCGGTTACAGGATCGGCGAAGACGGAAAGCGCGAACGTTACTGCCTGAAGTGCAAAGCCACGTTGGTGACCAAGAAGGCTACCGCGAAGAAAGCTACTAAGGCGAAGGCTACACGCAGGAAGAAGAGCGACGCTCCCGCCGCAGCGGCAGAAGCCGAAAAAAGCGCAGAATAATACGGAGGGCGAAACATGGCTAAGAAAGTAGAAGAAAAAACCCCCGCGGTCAGAGAAATCAGCAGACTGCAGGTAAAGTACAAAGAAGAAGTCGTGCCCGCATTGATCAAGACTTTCGGTTACAAGACCATAATGGAAGTGCCGAAGATCGAAAAGATCGTTCTGAACATGCGCTTCGGCGACATCAAAGACAACTCGAAATCGATCCAACTTGCTACGAAAGAATTGGAAATGATCGCCGGACAAAAGTCCGTTCCGACAAAGGCCAAGAATTCCGTTGCTAACTTCAAAGTCAGAGAAGGCATGCAATTGGGCGCAAAAGTCACGCTGCGCCGCGACAGAATGTGGAACTTTTTCGATAAACTGATATCGATAGCGCTCCCGCGCGTCAGGGACTTCAAGGGTATCTCCGGAAACTCGTTTGACGGCAGAGGAAACTATACGATGGGCATCAAGGAACAACTTATCTTCCCCGAAATCGCTTACGATCAGATCGAAAAGGTCAGGGGCTTCGATATTTGCATAACGACCACCGCCAAGACGGACGAAGAGGCTAAGGAGCTGTTAAAGCTGCTGGGAATGCCTTTTGCCGGTTAACAGGAGGACAGATAAATGGCAAAGACATCTTTGAAAAATAAACAACAGAGAAAGCAAAAGTATTCGACTCGCGAATATACCCGCTGCTCCATCTGCGGCAGACCGCACGCGGTTCTGCGCAAGTACGGAATTTGCAGGATTTGCTTCAGAGAGCTGGCGTACAAGGGTGAGATTCCCGGCGTTCGCAAGGCAAGCTGGTAGGAGGTATATATGACACAGACAGATCCCATTGCCGATATGCTTACCCGTATCCGTAACGCGCTGACCGTTAAAAAGGAAAGCGTAGAGATCCCCGCTTCGAAGATCAAAGCCGCGATCGCGGACATTTTGGTCGAAGAGGGCTACGTTAAATCCGCCGAGGTCGTAAGACCCGAAGGCGCGGTGCAAGACGTCATTCATATCGAGCTGAAGTACACTCAAAACAAAGAAAAGGTCATCAACGGTCTGAAAAAGATCTCCAAACCCGGTCTGAGGGTTTACGCCAAAGCCGACGCGCTGCCGAAGGTCTTGGGCGGATTGGGAGTCGCTATCATTTCGACTTCGAAAGGCGTAATGACCGACAAGAAAGCTCGCGCATTGGGCGCAGGCGGCGAAGTATTGGCTTACGTTTGGTAGGAGGTAAGGTATGTCCAGAATAGGTAGAGCACCGATAAAACTCGGAGCGGGCGTGACGGTAGAATTCGCAAACCGCGTCGTCACCGTAAAGGGACCCATGGGCACCTTGACCCGCAAAATTGAAAACGACAAAATCAACGTAAGCGTCGATAACGGCGTCGTGCACGTTACCAGAGTTTCCGAGGAAAAGAGCGTAAAAGCCGCGCACGGACTGTATCGCGCATTGATCCACAACATGGTTGTCGGCGTAGAAAAAGGCTATTCCAAGAACCTGGTCATCAACGGCGTCGGTTACAAAGCCGTTCAACAGGGCGATAAAGTAGTTCTGACGGTAGGATATTCCCACACGGTGGACGTCGTTCCGCCGGCAGGACTGAAACTCGAAGTCGTATCCCCGACGGAAATCTCCGTAAAGGGTATCGACAAAGAGTTGGTAGGTCAGTTTGCCGCCGATATCAAAGCGATCAGGAAACCCGAACCCTATCACGGATACGGTATTCGCTATAAGGATGAGACCATCCTCAGGAAAGAAGGCAAGACCGCCGGTAAATAGTAGGAGGAACGAAGAATGCTTAAGAAACCGGATAAAAATACCATCAGGCAGAAGAGACACAGAAGGTTGCGTCATCGCCTTAGCGGCACCGCCGCAAGACCGCGCCTTGTCGTCAACCGTTCTTTGGAAAACATATATGCGCAGATTATCGACGACGTTAAGGGCGTAACTTTGGTTGCCGCCAACACGATGCAAGCCGATCTGAAGGCAGCCGTTGCCGGCAAGACGAAAGTCGAAGCCGCAGGCATCGTCGGCGAAGCGATAGCCAAGAAAGCGCTCGAAAAGGGAATCACCGAAGTAGTCTTCGACCGCGGAGGATACCTTTACACCGGCAGAGTCGCCGCATTAGCGGACGGCGCCAGAAAGGGCGGATTAGCAATCGGAAAATCCGATAAAGCGTCCGACGCCGAATAATTCAGGGAGTACTAGATATTATGGCAAGGAACGACAGAGAAAGATTTAACAGAGAGCCCAAGGACGATCTGATCAAAAAGACCGTAGCCGTCAACCGCGTTACGAAGGTTGTAAAGGGCGGACGTAATATGCGCTTTGCGGCGTTGGTCGTAGTAGGCGACGGCAAAGGCAGAGTCGGCGCAGGCACCGGCAAAGCCGCCGAAGTCCCGGAAGCTATCGAAAAGGCAACCAAGGCAGCCGAAAAAGCGATGTTCACGATTTCGACGAAAGCCAGCACCATTCCTCATGCCGTGACCGGCGTGTTCGGCAGAGGCAAGGTATTGATGCTGCCCGCCGTCGAAGGTACCGGAGTTATCGCAGGCGGCGCCGTTCGTCAGATCCTGGAAGTCAGCGGTATCAAAGATATCCGCACGAAGTGCATAGGAACCACCAATCCTATCAACTCCGTAAAGGCAACCATCGCAGGATTGAAGGCGTTGAAGACTGCCGAAGAATATGCGGCGCTTCGCGGCAAGAGCGTAGAAGAGATTTTGGGCTAGGAGGATAACGATCTATGGCAAAGATTAAAGTTACGCTCGTAAAAAGCACAATAGGATGCCTTGAAAATCAAAAGGCTAACGTAAAGGCGTTGGGACTGAACAAGGTCGGCGCCAGCAAGATACACGACGACAACCCCGTCATTCGCGGTATGATATTCAAAGTATCGCACATGGTCAAGGTTGAGGAAGTCAAGTAAAGGAGGCACTATGAAAATCCATACAATTGCTCCCGCAGAGGGCGCCGTAACGCCCGCGAAAAGGATAGGAAGAGGTATAGGTTCCGGACTCGGCAAGACTTCCGGTAAAGGCCATAAAGGTCAATGGGCAAGATCGGGCGGCGGCGTTCGTCCCGGATTCGAAGGCGGTCAGATGCCTTTGACCAGAAGAGTTCCGAAGAGGGGCTTCAAAAATCACTTCACCGCCGAGTACGTTACCATCAACGTAGGCGCTTTGAACGATTTCAAAGACGAATCCGTTATCGATTTGGAACTGTTGTTGAACGCAGGACTGGTCAGAAAGGACGCTCCCTACGGTTTGAAGGTTTTGGGCGACGGCGAATTAGACAAAAAATTAGTGGTAAAGGCGGCAAAATTCACCAAGGCGGCTGCGGAAAAGATCGAAAAAGCAGGCGGCAAGGCGGAAATAGTTAAGTAAAGAGGTGGGTAAATGTTTCAAACACTGAAAAATGCATTTACTACTCCGGATATACGAAAGAAGATCCTGATTACGTTCGGGCTTCTTTTGGTATATCGCATCGGATGCTTTGTGCCGATTCCCGGTTTGGATTCGTCACTGATATTCGGCGGCGCGGGTCAAACCGATTTCGGTCTGATGCTGTCCGCTGTTACCGGTTCGGCGTTTTCATACGGCACTCTGTTTGCGTTAGGTATAGTCCCGTACATCAACTCTTTCATTATCATGCAGTTGTTGACGTTGATCATACCGAAGCTTGAAAAGCTTAGCAAAGAGGGCGAATCGGGCAGAAAGAAATTGACGCAATACACCCGCTATGCTACCGTCATTTTGGCGCTTATCCAAGCGATCGGTATCATGTTCATGTGGGAAGACGCTATTATCCCCGTCTTCACCCGTGACCCCGAAAACCAAGCCGACCAAATTTGCACGATGATGTTGATAGTCATCATTTTGGTAGGCGGCAGCTCGTTGGTAATGTGGTTGGCAGAACGTATTACCGAATACGGTATCGGAAACGGCACTTCGTTGATAATCTTTATAGGTATCATATCCTCCCTGGGCGCATCCATTTGGGGCGCGATGTACGGAGTAATTCCCGGACAGTTGGAACAAAACGACACTTCGGGTATCTGGTATCTGTTGGGATTCGTATTGTTGGTAGTGTTACTGTTCTTTATCATCGTATTTATCGATATGTCGGAACGTAAGATCACCGTTCAATACGCAAAGAGGATCAAAGGCAACAAGATGTACGGCGGACAAACGACTTTCATTCCTTTGAAGGTCAACGCTTCCGGCGTCATGCCGATAATATTCGCTTCGTCGTTGATAATGTTCCCCGAAATGATCATTCAGTTCGCGGGAGCGGAAACTTCGGGATTCGGAATGTTCTGGTCGGAATGGCTGGGCGCGAACGGACACCTGTATCCGTTGATAATGTTCATATTGATCATATTCTTCGCATACTTCTATTCGCAGATCCAATTCAACCCCGACGACGTGGCGCAGATGTTGCAACAAAACGGCGGCTTCTTGCAGGGCATTCGTCCCGGACAAGCTACGGCGCAATACCTCAGAAAGGTCAACAACAGGCTGACTTTGTTCGGAGCGCTGTTCCTGGCTTTCGTAGCCTTGGTGCCGACGTTGGTATTACAGCTGGTTCCCGGCTTCAGAGATCTGGGATTCGGCAACGCCTTCAGCGCGACGGGATTGCTGATCGTTGTTTCGACGGCATTGGAATTCCAGAAACAGCTTGAAAGCCAGTTGCTGGTAAAGAACAACAAAGGCTTCTTGAAATAAGATAATACGATGAATCTGATACTTTTAGGAGCGCCGGGCGCCGGAAAAGGCTCCCAGGCGGTAAAATTAAAAGAGCGTTACGGCATCCCCCACATTTCAACGGGGGACGCCTTTCGCAGTAACATGGCAAAGGGCACGGAAATCGGTATATATGCCAAATCCTTTATCGATAAAGGGTTGTTGGTGCCGGACGAAGTAGTCGTAAAAATAGTTGCGGCGCGAATCTCCGAACCCGACTGCGAAAAAGGATTCATTTTGGACGGCTTTCCCAGGACTGTGGCGCAGGCGGAGGCTTTGGACGAAATGACCAAGGTCGATTGCGTTATCGATTTTGTCGTGGATCGCGAAACGGTCATGAAAAGGCTGACAGGCAGAAGGAGCTGTACTTGCGGAGGCACTTTCCATATTTCAAAGCTGACTTCCGATATCTGCCCCATCTGCGGCAAAAAGCTGTATGTCCGTGACGACGACAAGCCCGAAGTCATAGCCGAAAGACTGAACGTCTACGAAAAGACGACCGCACCCGTTGCCGATTATTACAGGAAAAAGGGATTGTTGTTCGAAGTCGACGCGTCAAGGGAGCTTGACGAAGTCTATAAGGATATAGTAAAGAGGTTAGGTTAATGGTCACCGTTAAAAGCGAAAGCGAAATAGCGGTAATGAAAAAGGCCGGCGCCATTTTGGCGGACGTATTGGCACTTGTCGAAGAGCACGCCAAACCCGGAGTTACGACCAAATATCTGGACAAGTTGGCGTACGAATACATTATACGTCAAAACGCAGTACCTTCCTTTTTGAATTACGACGGATTTCCCGCTACGCTGTGTCTGTCGATCGACGACGAGATCGTACACGGCATACCTTCGGATAAAAGGGTTTTGGAAGAAGGAATGTTGTTGAAGGTCGACGGAGGCGTGGGAATAGGCGGATTGCACACGGACGCCGCCAGGAGCGTTGCGATAGGCAGGATTTCGGCAGAGAAGGCGCAGCTTGCGCGTTGCTGCAAAGAATGTTTCTTTGAGGGCATAAAGGTGCTGAAAGACGGCGCGAGGTTGGGCGATTACGGCGCGGTTTGCCAAAAGTATGCCGAATCCCACGGCTACGGAGTAGTCAGGGAGTTGGTAGGACACGGCATCGGCGCTACGGTGCACGAAGATCCTTCCATTCCGAATTACGGCATGCGCGGCAGGGGAATGAGAGTGGTTTCCGGAATGACTTTGGCGATCGAACCGATGATCAATCTGGGGACTCGCCGCGTAGTACAGACCGAAGGCGACGATTGGACAATCCTGACCGCCGACGGCAAACCTTCCGCTCATTACGAAAACACAGTAGTTATTCGACCGGAAGGCGTGGAAATAATAACGTTAAAAGCATGAAAAGTATCGAATTAGGTTCCGTGGTCTTTTCTAAGGCGGGGCGTGACGCAGGCAGGTTTTATATAGTGACCGAGATCGTTTCCGACGATTACGTTCGAATCTGCGACGGCGACTTGCGGCGGATCGACAAACCGAAACTGAAAAAGATCAAGCATTTGAAAGCAGAGGGCGTCAACGAAAAGATAGCCGCAAAGCTTTCCGAAGGCAAAAAAGTTTTCGACGCCGAGATACGCAGCAATCTGCGCGCGTACAACGGCTCGATATAAATTAAAAAAGGAGAATTATATGTCCAAGGACGATACGATCGAAGTCGAGGGTACAGTAGTAGAAGTGCTGCCCGGAACTACCTTCAAAGTCAAATTGACTAACGGCCACGTCATCACGGCGTATCTAGCCGGCAAGATGCGCGTAAACAACATCAAAGTCTTTATGGGCGATCAAGTGAAGGTCGCGATGAGCACCTACAACCTCAACACGGGACGCATCGTTTACAGGCGCTCCAACAAACTGCAATAAGAAATCAAAGGAGAACGAAAAATGAAAGTCAGACCCAGCGTAAAACCTATGTGTGACAAGTGCAAGATCATCAAAAGGCATGGCAAAGTAATGGTCATCTGCTCCAAGTACCCCAACCATAAGCAAAGACAAGGTTAATAAGGTACCTAAAAAACAAACAAATTGCGAATTTCTGTGCAAAACGTTTGCGTACAGAGGTTTAATTATGTTACAATACATAGGCGTGCGGAAAAAGCGCGCTTATGTCGTGTAGAAGAAGTTGTCGCACGGGGCGGCTGAAAGGGAGGCATTCTATCCTTTTTAACCCGGCGATTGGATATAGATACAGGAATATATGGAGGTTACTAACTAAATGGCTCGTATATCAGGTGTAGATTTACCCCGTGAAAAAAGAGTAGAAATCGGTTTGACGTACATTTACGGCATCGGGCTTGCCACCTCCCAAAAGCTTTTGGAGGAAACGGGCATAAACCCCGACACGCGTGTCAAAGATTTAACAGAAGAAGAAATAGTCAAAATCCGTGATTATATCGAGAACAACCTGCATGTCGAAGGCGATTTGCGTCGTGACGTAATGCTCGATATCAAGCGTTTGATGGAGATAGGATGCTATCGCGGCGTTCGCCACAGAAAGGGACTTCCCGTTCGCGGTCAATCCACGAAGCAAAACGCGCGTACCAGAAAAGGTAAGAAGCGCACCGTCGGTCGTTCCAAGAAATAATGCGGAGGTAAAGTATGGCAGTCAGAAGAAGTCAGATAAAGAGAAGGAAAGACTTAAAGCACATCGAAAAAGGACAAGTGCATATCCATGCTTCCTTCAACAACACGATCGTTACTTTTACGGACATGGACGGAAATGCGATAGCATGGTCGTCTGCCGGTAAGATCGGCTTGAAGGGTAGCCGTAAATCGACGCCTTACGCGGCGCAGCTGGTAGCAGAGGACGCGGCGAAGACGGCGAAGGAACACGGAATCCGTAAAGTCGAAGTTTACGTTAAGGGACCGGGACAAGGCAGAGAATCGGCGATCCGCGCGATGCAGGTAGCCGAGATAGAGGTCACAAAGATTGCGGACGTATCACCCATTCCGCATAACGGTTGCCGTCCGCCGAAACCCAGAAGACTGTAAGAGGAGATTAGAATAATGGCTAGATATACAGGACCCGTTTGCAAATTGTGCAGACGTGAAGGATGCAAGTTATTTTTGAAAGGCGACAGGTGCCTTTCCAGGGCATGCCCTCAGGAAAGACGTCCCACGCCTCCCGGGCAACACGGCAGCGGTCGTAAAAAAGCCACCGCTTACAGCCTGCAGCTCAGGGAAAAGCAAAAGGCAAAGAGGGCATACGGACTGTTGGAAAAGCAATTCCGTATGTACTATGACAAAGCCGAAAAGATGCGCGGTGTAACCGGTGAAAACATGCTGATCTTGATAGAACGCAGGTTGGATAACGTGGTATACCGTATGTGCATAGGCGCGTCGCGCGCACAGTCCAGGCAACTTGTCAATCACGGTCATATCACCGTAAACGGACAGACCGTGAACATACCCTCTTATTTGGTAAAAGAGGGAGACGTTATCGCCGTCAAGGACACTAAAAAGGACAAGCCGTTCTTTGTAGAATTAAAGGGCGCGAAAATAGCCAATCTTCCGAAGTGGTTGTCGTTCGACACCGAGACACTTTCGGGAAAGGTTGAAAGCCTGCCCACCAGAGAGGACATCGATTTGACGATAGCTGAACACATGATCGTCGAGTTGTACTCGAAGTAATCCAAAAGGAGGCACGTTATGTTGCAAATCTTCAAGCCCAAAATTACCGTCGAAGAAAGCGTCGAGGGCGCGGAAGCTACATTTATAGTTGAGCCTTTGGAAAGAGGCTACGGCATAACGATCGGCAACTCATTAAGGCGCGTATTGTGCACGGCACTGCCGGGCGCAGCCATTCGCGGCATAAGGATCGAAGGCGTAAAACACGAATTCTCCACCGTACCCGGCGTCAGAGAAGACGTAGCGGATATCATATTGAACCTAAAAGATCTTGCCATAAAAGTTTCCGATCCGGATAACTTCCAGGATACGACGGTCACTTTGGTCAGGAGCACGCCCGGCGTCATCAGCGCAAAGGATATCGAGTTCCCGACAGGCATAGAGGTCATGAATCCCGACGCATACATCTGCACGATCGAAGAAGGCGCCACGTTGAATATGGAGCTGACCGTCGGCACCGGCAGGGGATACGTTTCCGCAAAGGACAACAAAGTGTATAATTCTCCTATCGGATATATTCCGATCGATTCGTTGTTTTCGCCGGTATTGGCGGTAAGCTACGAGGTAGAATCGATGCGTGTCGAACAATCAATCGATTACGACAGGCTTAGGATCAAAGTAAAGACGAACGCCGCAGCGACTCCCAGAGAGGTCATCTCGTTGGCGGCAAAGATACTGAACGAGCACTTGAAACTTTTCATCAACCTTGTTGACGACATGGATTCGCACGAAATATTGGTTGCGCGCGACGACGACAAGCAAACGAAGGCTTTGTACATGTCGATAGAAGAGTTGGAACTTTCCGTCAGACCTTTGAACTGCCTGAAGAGGGCGGGAATATTTACCGTCGAAGACTTGGTCAAAAAGTCCGAAGACGATATGTTGAAGGTCAAGAATCTCGGCAGAAAATCCCTGGACGAGATCATCAAAAAGCTGGAAGCAATGGGACTCTCATTCAGCAACAAGGACGACTAAAGGAGTAATTGAACTATGGCAATAGCAAGAAAATTAGGCAGAAGAACAGATCAAAGGGTACAATTGGTCAACTCTCAGGCGACCGAGCTCCTTTGGCACGGCAAAATCACCACCACCGTTGAAAGAGCGAAAGAAGTCAGAAAGGTGGCGGAGAAGATGATCACACTCGCAATCAACACCTACGAAGACACGGTAAAAGTCACCAAGCAAAAGCTGAACCAAAAGGACGAGAAGATCGACGTTGAATTCGTCAACGACGGCCCGAAGAAGTTAGCCGCCAGAAGAAAGATCATGGCGACGTTGGACGACCTGCAGGAGCTGCAAGCCGACAAAGAAAAGAAGGCTGACTTCAAAAAGCGTACCGCAGACATCAACCATCCGTTGGTAGAAAAACTCTTCCGTGAACTCGCTCCGAAGTATGCAGAGCGCGCCAAGAACCTTGGCACCAAGGGCGGCTATACCCGCATTATAAAGACCGAAAACAGGCGTGGGGATGATGCCTCCATGTGTGTTTTGGAATTAGTATAATTTTCTTCCCGAAGAAAGTTAGAAAGGGCGTTATCGCTCGCAAAATAAAATAATTAAGAAAAAGTCTGTACTTCACGTACAGGCTTTTTTGTTGGGGTAGTTAGATTGATCGGGAAGAAAATTTATACTAATTCCAACCCGCGCTTTGCCCCGTCTTTTCGGCGCTTTCATAGGAAATGTGTCCGTCATTTACCTTTTTAATATTTTAATGCCCGAAGATAAATTGAATAATGGTTTTTTGACGAATAAGGGTTTAATTATATTTGCTTTTGTACGCGCAATACCGCTTTCATAAGGATATATGTTGATTATTCGGGCATTAAAATATTATC
>DVNF01000150.1 GCA_018714575.1 Candidatus Stercoripulliclostridium merdigallinarum | reverse complement strand
CATCTTTTCACGCGCAACGGGATCGTTCGGACCGTTGTCGTACGCTCTGGGCAGATATTCGAATATCATCTTCAGCGACCTTAACGCCAAGCCGTCGGTGAAATCGGTAGCCATCATCGAAGCGTATGCTTCCAACGCATGGGTAACGGCGTCGATACCGGATGCGGACGTCAAACCTTTAGGAGCGTTCATCATCATGTCGGCGTCGACGATCGCCATATTCGGCATTAATTGATAGTCGGCAAGAGGATATTTAACGCCCGATTTTTCGTCGGTTATAACCGCGAACGGAGTGACTTCGGAGCCCGTTCCCGCCGAGGTGGGGATAGCGATAAAGTATGCTTTTTCGCCCATCTTCGGGAAGGTGTAGACCCTCTTACGAATGTCCATAAAGCGCATCGCAAGATCCATAAAGTCGACTTCGGGATGTTCGTACATCACCCACATGATCTTGCCGGCGTCCATTGCGGAGCCGCCGCCGATAGCGATTATGCAATCGGGAGCAAACGCACGCATTGCCGCAGTGCCTTCCTTTGCGCATGCCAGCGTCGGATCGGGAGCTACGTTAAAGAACGTGGTGTGCGTGATGCCCATTTCGTCCAATTTATCGGTGATGGGCTTTGTATAACCGTTGTTATACAGGAAGCTGTCGGTAACTATAAACGCCTTCTTTTTGCCCATAACGTGTTTCAATTCGTCCAAGGCTACGGGTAGGCAACCCTTCTTTATGTATACTTTTTCGGGTGCTCTGAACCAAAGCATATTCTCTCTCCTTTCCGCGACTGTCTTGATGTTTAGCAAATGTTTTACGCCTACGTTCTCGCTGACGGAGTTACCGCCCCAAGAACCGCAACCCAACGTCAGCGACGGTCTGAGTTTGAAGTTGTACAGGTCGCCGATACCGCCTTGGGAGGAGGGAGTATTTACCAAAATACGGCAAGTCTTCATACGTTCAAAGAACATATCCAGTTTGGCTTTTTCGGTCAGTTGGTTGATGTATACCGACGAAGTATGTCCGAAACCGCCGTCGGCAATCAACCTTTCGGCTTTGTCTACCGCGTCGTTGAAATCCTTTGCGCGGTACATGGCAAGTACCGGGGAAAGTTTTTCATGAGCGAATTCTTCGGATATATCCACCGATTCTACTTCACCTATTAATACTTTTACGGAATCGGGCACCGTCACTCCTGCCAAAGCGGCGATTTTAGCCGCGCGTTGTCCGACGATCTTTGCGTTCAATGCGCCGTTGATGATGATCGTCTTTCTGACTTTTTCGGTTTCTTCCGGATTCAAAAAGTATGCGCCGCGAGCCGCAAATTCCGCCTTTACCGCGTCATAGATCTTGTCGTCTACGATGACCGATTGTTCGGACGCGCAGATCATGCCGTTGTCGAAAGTCTTGGAATGCAATATGGAGTTGACCGCCAATACTACGTCGGCTGTTTCGTCGATGATCGCAGGAGTATTGCCCGCGCCGACGCCTACTGCCGGTTTGCCGGACGAATATGCCGACTTGACCATTCCGGGGCCGCCGGTAGCCAAAATTATGTCGGCTTCCTTCATCAACAAAGTCGTCATCTCCAGGCTGGGAATATCGATCCAGCCGATGATGTCCTCGGGAGCGCCCGCTTTAACTGCGGCGTCCAAAACGACTTTTGCCGCTGCGATAGTGCTCTTTTTAGCGCGCGGATGGGGGCTGATTATAATGCCGTTCCTGGTCTTTAAGGAAATCAGCGTCTTGAATATCGCCGTCGAAGTGGGGTTGGTCGTCGGTATTACCGCCGCCACGACACCGATAGGTTCGACTATTTTTTTGATGCCGTAAGCCTTGTCCTCTTCGACTACGCCGACGGTTTGAGTATCCTTATAAGCATTGTAAATGTATTCGGAGGCATAATGGTTCTTGATGACCTTGTCTTCGACTACACCCATGCCGGTTTCTTCCACCGCCATTTTTGCCAGCGGGATACGCGCCTTGTTGGCTGCCATAGCCGCTTCAAAGAAGATCTTGTCGACCTGTTCTTGCGTATAAGTCGCAAATACGGCTTCGGCAGCCCTGACTTTTGCGATCAACGCTTCGAGTTTTTCGACGGAATCTACGAGTTCTCTTGTTGTCTCCATAGTATTTTGTCTCCCGATTTAGGTTTATTTTTTTATATTTGAACGCCCGAAGGCGTATTTTTTACTTGCTTTCCTGTTCCTTTTTCATGATCTCCGCCAGCTGTGCGCTGAGTACCGCCAGCGACGAAGCCATGTTCTCGTTCCTGACCGCTACGCTGTCGGGAACCTGAATGTGCGCCGTCGTGAAATTCCATATCGCGCGGATACCCGACCTGACCAATACGTCCGCCATCGCCTGTGCGTGATCGGCAGGTACCGTCAATATAGCTATCTTTATACCTAACTTCTCGACCGCGCCTTCCAATTTCCCCGTCGGCAATATCGGCTTTCCGTGTATCTTGGTACCGATCACGCCGTCGTCGATGTCGAATCCGGCTACTATATCCAGACCGTAATCGCCGAATCCCGTATAGCCCAATAATGCCTGCCCCAGCTTTCCAACACCGACCAAAACGGCTTCTTTTAAATCGTTATATCCCAAAAATTCGGAAATTCCCGCTATTAAATCATCTACCGCATACCCGACTTTGGGCTTTCCGTCCTGCACCTTTGCCTGCGACAGATCTTTTTTGACTATGGACGGAGTCAGATCCAACGCTTCCGCAAGCTGTACGCTGGACACGTTTTCCCTGCCCTCTTTTTTGAATTCGTACAGGGTCTTTAAATATTGCGGCATTCTGTGGAACGTTTGTAACGAGATGTCCCCGCTCATTTGTCCTCCGTTACTCGGCGCGTCGCGCTTTGCAATCGATATTTTTATATCGATATTATTGTAACCATTTGATATATACGCTGTCAAGCGTTTTGCGCGTTTTTAACGGCAAAATTTTTTGTCCCGAAAGCGACGGGTTTGCCGGTAAAAATCGGGTTCCGTCTTGTAAAGTGCCGCCGCATAATGTATAATTGATTTGTTCGGTAGTACCGACGGCAAAACACAGCAAAACACGATAAAAAATTATCCGCTACAGGAGGAACGATGGACAGTAACTTTATTGAAAACCAGATTGCCAAGATCAAAGCACAAGTCGGCGATAAGAAAGTTCTTTTGGGGCTTTCGGGCGGAGTTGACAGCTCTGTTTGCGCGGCTTTGATACATAAAGCTATAGGCAACAACCTGATTTGCGTATTCGTCAACCACGGATTGTTAAGGAAAGGCGAATTCGAACAAGTGCAACAGGTTTTCCGCGATCAATTCGGCATGAACCTGGTCGCGGTGGACGCCGCCGACAGATTCTTGGATAAGCTGGCGGGCGTTTCCGATCCCGAAAAAAAGAGGAAGATAATCGGCGCGGAATTCGTGCGGGTTTTCGAGGAAGAAGCTAAAAAGTTGGGAAAAATCGAGTTTTTAGCTCAAGGCACCATACTTCCGGACATCATCGAATCGGGTACCGACGGCAAAAACAAGCTGGTCAAATCGCACCACAACGTCGGCGGTCTGCCGAAGGATATCGGCTTTGAAGGTTTGGTGGAGCCGGTCAGGGATCTGTACAAATTCGAAGTACGCGAAGTCGGCAGAGCATTGGGACTGCCCGATTTCATAGTCGACCGTCAGCCCTTCCCCGGTCCGGGGCTTGGAGTGCGCGTGATCGGCGAGATCACCCGCGAAAAGCTGGAGATTCTGCGCGAAGCCGATTATATTTTCCGCGACGAGATAGAAAAAGCCGGTTGGGGGGACAAAGTCTGGCAATATTTTGCTATAATCAACGATTCTATGTCGACGGGCGTAGACGACGAAGGCGGCAGGACTTATGAACACATGATAGCTTTGCGCGCCATCAACACCCACGACGCAGTCACAGCCGATTGGGTGGAGTTGCCCTATCCGATACTGCGCGCCGCTTCCGCAAGGATAGTGAAAGAAGTAAAAGGCGTCAACCGCGTAGTTTACGACGTCACCACGAAACCGCCTGCCACTATCGAGTGGGAATAATATCCGCCGCGGCGGCATAGTTATTTTATGATCATCCGGTACGGATCCGGTTACGGCAACGTATTTCGCGACAAGGAGGTTTTTGGTATGGATTTTCTGGAACTTGCCGAAAGCAGATATTCGGTACGCTCTTTTTCGGACAAACCGATAGAGCGCGAAAAAATGGATAAGATCCTCAGGGCGGGACAGGTTGCGCCTACCGCCATCAACAGTCAACCGCAAAAGATATACGTTCTGAAAAGCAAAGAGGCTTTGGCACGGGCAAATACGCTGACAAAGTCTATTTACGGCGCGCCCGTGGTGCTGATGTGCTGCGTCGACGC
>DVNF01000149.1 GCA_018714575.1 Candidatus Stercoripulliclostridium merdigallinarum | reverse complement strand
GGCTTGGAAAGTTCTGTCCCTGCCCTTTTTAGCCGATCCGCCTGCCGAATCGCCCTCGACTATAAACAATTCGTTCTTGGAATAATCGCGCCCCGAACAGTTGGAAAGTTTGCCTATCGCCGTCTTTCCCGTCATGCTGTTTTTGGAATTTCGCAGAGCGTCCTTTATCTTCTTTTCTTCCTGCCTGATCTTTCCCGCGTTGATGGCAAGTTTAGCTATCAACAACGCCATATCTTTGTTCTTCGGATCGGCAAAATAATTCAATAACTTTTCGTAAATCAGGCTGTCGACTATGCCCTTGACTTCGGGATTTCCCAATTTGCCCTTGGTCTGACCTTCGAACTGCACTTCCCGCAACTTTAAATTGATGACTGCCGTCATACCTTCGCGGTAGTCTTCGCCGACAAGCTGCAGGTCTTTGTCCTTGTCTTTCAACAGCTTATTGCGCTTTATATAATCGTTCATCGCCCTGGTGAACGCCAATTTAAAGCCCGTTTCGTGCGTGCCGCCGTCGGTGGTGGGAATGTTGTTGACGTACGAATAAATGTTTTCGACGAACGTAGTGGTGTATTGGATCGCCACCTGCACCATCAACCCGTTAACATCGGATTCCGCCTCTAAATATATGATCTTGTCGCTGCGCTTGTCTTTGTCGGCGTTCAGGTTTTCGACAAAATCTTTGATACCGCCCTTGTAACGGTATTCGAAACGCCTGTATTCACCCGTTTCGGGATCGACGGCGCGCCTGTCTTCGAATATGAAAAACGCACCTTTATTTAAAAACGCCAACTCCTTCATGTGCTGACGAATGATCCTGCCGTCAAATTCCACCGTTTCAAAAACATCTTTGTCCGGCTTGAACCTGACGAAAGTACCTCTGGCGGTAGTTTTTCCCTTTACCGTCAAAGGTTCGGTGGCGATACCGCTGTGAACCGTCCCGTCGGGATCGTTGACGCGTTCGAAGCGTTCATAATAAACCTTTTTGTCGTGGTAAACTTCGACCTCCAACCACTCCGACAGAGCGTTGACCACCGAAGCGCCTACTCCGTGCAAGCCGCCTGAATATTTATAGTCGTCGTTTGAAAATTTGCCGCCGGCATGCAGCTTTGTAAAGACCAGGTCTACGCCGGTTTTGTTGTAATGAGTGTTCAGATCTACAGGTATACCCCTGCCGTTATCCAATACCGACACCGACCCGTCGTCGTATAAAGTCACCGTAACCGAATCGGCAAAGCCGTTCATAACTTCGTCAACGGCGTTGTCGACAATTTCCCATACCATATGGTGCAATCCCTTGGGACCGGTGGTGCCTATATACATTCCGGGACGCTTTCTTACGGGTTCCAAACCCTCCAAAACGTTTATGGCGTCGGCATTGTAAGTGGATGTCTTTACTTCGTTTTTCTTCGGCATGCGCCCTCCGCAAAAAAAATTATTCGCGTCGATCTACGCTATCCGTTGACAGACAACGGTACAATATATAGTACCATTATATATAGCAAAAGTCAATATATTGTATATCGCTTTTAATATTTAAAGGGGAATTTCTTATTGCCTCTTTTTGTAATTTTTATCACGAATTACATAACCGCGTAATACATATAATAAGGCTATGAGCGATCTACCTACGCCTAATATCTTACTGTCGAACCGCGAAACTTCACAGTTAAAATTTATACAGTCCGCATTGCTGTCAAAGGGCGCGGAATTCAATTCGGAAAAGCATTTGAACTTTACCAGAATTACGTTTGACTCATCCGTTGAAGGACGCGTCCCCGTCGAAGTAGTAGCCGAATCGATAGTCACTATAAATAAGTTTCAGGTTCTGAAATCCTTAATTTCGGAATACCAAAGTAAAAATTTCGAAATATACGCTTTGATCGGCGCGTTGATGTCGGTAGAAGTGGACAACGAAATCAAACGCATCGAAAAGTTGATCGGAATGCCCGAAGAGATCGCCCCCGAATCGTTTGTCGCATTCAGAGCGGAAGATCTGAAAGACGATTGGGAGGAATTGAAAGTGCTGGCGTCCGTTTTAATAAAACAATGCCGCAATCCGGAGGATATTTACCGACTGATACCATATTTTTTAAGTCCCGAAGACGGCCTTGGAGTAGAAGTCAGAAAAGGTCCCGTCGCCTATTGCCCCGAAAAAATCGTTATCCCCGAATACACCGGGGATAAAAACGTAGACGCCGTCATAGAAATCGTCCGCCGCCGTCCCAGGCAAGTCGTCATAAAAGAGCCCGAATTGTTGGACGAAAGGCTGTTGAACACCTTGCGGGCATTGGGGGAATGATCCCCCTTTTTTATTACCGACTGTTTATTGCCGTTGCCGCAAAGCTAAATCAAAGCTAAATGCTGAATACTAAATTCTGATAAATCTTTTTATTTCCTTGTCAGCGTTGGATCTCCAACAAACCGCCGTTATAAATTCCGATAAAGAATTTGGTGTCCTTTGTCGAGTTGAGGTTGGCGGTTATGCCGTCCGCCGAGGTCACGCCGTTCATGGTCACCCTGGTATAGTTGGAACCCGAACTGCCGCCCGAAGCCGACAGCTTTGTATATTTGTTGGCAGGGAAATTGACTGTGATCTTTACTGAATAGCTAACGTATTCGATCCCGATATCGACTTCGTAATATCCGGTCGCGTCGGTAGTTACTTTGCGCGTAAAGTTGTCGTCGTCGGAAGAAAACTCCAAAACGACTTCGATATCCTTTAACCGCTTATCCCTTTTCAATTCTACGTAGGGATTGTACATATCTTCGGTCAAATAAATATAGCCGCACACCTTTTGAACGCCTTGTAATTTGTCTGTATCCGAATAGAAAGCCGTCGAGGTCTGGTTGTTTTCCGTGCGGAATTTATCCATTACGTATGCCGTTTCGGTTTTCGTACTGCTGCTGTAGGTCATTTGCCTGTATTCGACGCCTTTTACCGCCCTTAGATAAGTCGTCGGCGTCCATGCCGAAACGCCGTATTTTACGGCGGAGCTTGCGCTGACTCCGGTGCGGTTATACCCGTCCAGGATCGGACGTTTGTTTTTGTCGGCGCCGTAAGGGATACTTTGTTCAGCAACGCTTGTATTGTCGGAACCCGTTATCGAGAACAGATACCAATCTGCCGCGAACCTGTCGCGCGCCATAGCTTTACCCTCGTCGGTGTCGGGGAAGCGGCTAAGGTAGGTTTCGCTGTTTGTCGTCACGCTTTCACGCAAAGTCAAATAAGCTACTTCCGACATTATCTGACGATAGAACCGCGCGGAACCTTCGTTGTAAAAAACGACTTCGGTTTCGTTTTCTCCGTCGGTTTGGGTGCTGACTCCGTCGTAATTTGCGCCGTTATAGGTATAAAAATTCGGGCGGCTTTCGACTAAATCGAAAACTACGCCTGTGGCTGCCAGCCTGGATATGACTTCCGCGGAATATTCAAGTTGCGAGGGCACGTTCGTGGTGACCCTGTAATCGACTACGGGATTCGAGCCGTTATGCGGAAGATAAGGGTTTATCAAGTCTATACGGTTAGGAAGGTATTCCGCACCAATCAGCCCTTGTTCGTACATGGCGTTCAGATAATCTGCCGCCGAAAGCGCAAGGTCTGCGCCCGTGCCTACGCCCATAAACCTGATTTCCATCATGCGCGTGCTGCCTGCGGTATTCAACGCGGCGGAATTCGTTTTTAACCATGCCGCCACGAAAGCTTCGGTCAGATTGAACGACAGACCTCCGGTAACGGTGTTACCGCCGGAGGCGGGAATATAGCTCATCGCGGCGGAAGAATACACTTTCGCGGCAACGTTATCGGGGGTGTCGTCGGCAAAGTTTTCGTAATGGAATACTCCCAGGTTAAAATCGTTTCTGCCCCAATGATAAGCTAACTGTCTGCCGACTTCGTTGCCTGCGGAGTCCTTTGCCGTCAAACGCCCTATCGTTTCGCCGGAATTATACACCACGCCGTCGGAACCGGAATCGGTGGCATACATCGATTCGTCCAGCACCAGATCGGTTATATCGTTATAGTCGCCGACTCCGTGGAAAAATATCGCCGTGGGTTTGGACGGTACGAAATCCGTCAGCCACTCTATCGAGAGCGCCCCTTCGTTCAGCCCCGTGGGGACGGAAACTTCCGTTTTTTCAACGACGAATTCGCCCGCAACGGGCTCCGGATCCTTTGTGCATGCCGAAAGTGCGACGGCGGTCGCTACGGCGGCAACGGCTATTATGATCAGCAACTTCTTCGTGCGCATCGTTATACCTTATCACCTTATTTTTCCGCGCTGAACGCGGTGCTATTTATTATATAATACATATTTGTGAAATTCAAGTGAAATCATACGGACAGACTCCTTACGGACTAAAAATGCCCGCTTCTGCAATTTCCGCCTAGAGCCCTATATCGACTTATCCATGCGTTCGTAATAAAAAACTATGGACTTTTTATTTATATGGGAGTATAATTTTTTCAAATACTTTTTTTAAAGGACGGATTCAAAATGAAAGTTTATAATTTTTCAGCAGGTCCCAGCATGCTTCCCGAAGAAGTTAAATTGGAAGCACAAAAAGACTTTGTCGATTATAAAGGCTGCGGAATGTCCGTGACCGAAATGTCCCACCGCTCCAAATGGTACGACGAAATTCATAAAGAAGCTTTGGCAAATTTGAAAAAGCTGATGAATATCGGCGACGACTACGACGTGCTGTTCGTTCAGGGCGGCGCCAGCCAACAATTCGCCGCAGTGCCCCTGAACCTGTTGGTAAAAGGCAGAGCCGATTACGTCGTGACCGGTAACTTCGCCGGCAAAGCCGCAAAAGAAGCCGTTAAGTACGGCGATTGCATAGTCGCGGCTACTTCCAAAGATAAAAACTTCACTTATATCCCCGAAAACGTTTCCTTCCGCGACGATATAGACTACGTTCATATCACTCAAAACAACACGATTTTCGGCACCAGGTATACCGATAGAACATATCCCGTCGCTAACGCTCCGATAGTATCCGATATGTCTTCTATGATCCTCAGCGAAGAAATAGACGTAAATAAGTACGGTTTGATCTATGCCGGAGCTCAAAAGAACATCGCTCCCGCAGGACTGACGATCGTGATAATCAGAAAAGATTTGGTCGGTCACGAAAAAGCGTACTGCCCGACCATGCTGTCCTATAAGATCCAGGCTGACGCCGATTCCCTGTACAACACTCCCCCCTGCTTTACCATCTATATGGCGGGATTGGTATTTAAACACCTTCTGAAGATCGGCGGCGTAAAAGAGATCCAAAAGATCAACGAATACAAAGCCGGTTTGTTGTACGATTTCATCGACAATTCCGATTTCTATCATAACTACGTCAACCCCGCGGACCGTTCGATCATGAACGTACCCTTCGTTTGCAACAGCGACGAATTGAACGCTAAGTTTGTTAAAGAAGCCGGCGAAAACGGCTTGGTATCCATCAAAGGTCATAAACTTGTAGGCGGCATGAGAGCAAGCATTTACAACGCAATGCCCGTAGAAGGCGTAAAAGCTTTGATAGAGTTCATGAAAAAATTCGAATCGGAGAATAAATAGTCATGTTTGAAATACTTACCTTAAACGCTATCAGCAATAAGATATTTACCGTCTTCGACGACAACTATTCTGTATCTTCGGATACTAAAAATCCCGACGCTATTTTGGTCAGGTCGTTTAAGATGGACGATTACGAGATCGGCGACAACCTGTTGGCGATAGGCAGAGCCGGCGCCGGCGTCAACAATATTCCCATTCCGCGCATGACCGAAAAAGGCATAGCCGTTTTCAATACCCCCGGCGCAAACGCAAACGCGGTAAAGGAATTGGTGATTTGCGGACTGTTGTTGTCGGCAAGAGATATTATAGGCGGCAGCAAATGGGCGGACACCTTGGACGGCGACGTTGCAAAAGCCGTTGAAAAAGGCAAAAAAGCTTTCGGCGGTTTTGAAATCGCAGGAAAGACTTTGGGTATAATCGGATTGGGCGCGATCGGTAAATTGGTGGCAGGCGCCGCCGAAGCGCTGTCGATGAAAGTAGCCGGCTATGACCCCTTCCTTTCCGAAGTCGCCGCAAAAGAATTATCCGAAAAAGGTATAATCATCAAAAATACTCCCGAAGAAATTTACGAAATTGCCGATTATATCACTCTGCACGTGCCTCTGACCCAAGACACGCGTGAAATGATAAACGCCGATTCTATTAAATTAATGAAAGACGGCGCGGTCGTTTTGAACATGGCGCGCGGCGAATTGGTAAACGTATCCGCCGTAAAAGAAGCTTTGGCAACCGGAAAGCTGCGTAAATACGTAGTCGACTTCCCGAACGCCGATTGCATCAACACGCCCGGAATAATAG
>DVNF01000015.1 GCA_018714575.1 Candidatus Stercoripulliclostridium merdigallinarum | reverse complement strand
TCCATAATCAGCGCGACCGTAGATATGAACGAAGTATTATTCCCGATACCGTATTTATATGATATAATAATAGGCGACGGCACGACGACGACAACGGTCAATGCCGACGCTAGATATAAGTTTATGCCGGGTTCGGCGTTGACGGTAAATAAAAACGCTACGCTGAATATGGGCGGCGAACTTATCTTCTATCAAGGCTACGCGGACGATCTGACAGGTTTTACGGGGCAGACGGCATATTACAAATATCCTACGGCATTGAAAAACAAAGCGGCGATATTGACCCTGAACGGCGGCACGTTGAACGTAACGGGTACGTTGGCGGCAAACGTGAACGCGACGGAAGGCGGCAAACTGATAATGGCGGCGGGCGCCGGAAATTACCTGGAAAGCAAGGAAGGACATTCCGGCTCTTCCGACAAATGGGACGCCATGCAGGCGGGACTGATCGGCAGCGGCGGCGAAATGACCATGCAAACCGTTGCGGTGACAGGCACGCTGAACAACGGGACGGGAACGGCTATTTCCGGCGGCGTGACCTATACCTATTCGGGCGGCGTCTGGAGTTACCGATAAAAATTATTAAAATTAAAACTTTCGTTCCCCGCCGAAAATCGGCGGGGAGCGTACAGGAGATCGTATAATGAGCGAAACTTTGACTATGGATCAAAAACCCGTCAGCGCGGCGGCGCCGGAGTGGTTGAAAAAGTTTTTTTACTCCGACGCATATCTTGCGATTATCGGGATACTGATAATCGTTGCTTGGTATACCAAAATGCCGATTATAGCATTCCTGCCCGCATCGATACTGGTGATGACTGCGTTGATAGTTCTGGACGATTTTTCGCCGATGTTGCCGATCATACTGTACGCTCCGTGTATTTTTCAAACTAAGGATCCCGCGCCGTATTGGTGGCAGTTGGTAGGGGCGATACCTTTGGTGATAGGGCTGGTCTTTCACTTTGTATACTACCGTCCGAAGCGCGCCAAACTGCGTATGGTGATACCGCAGTTACTGATCGCGGCGGCTATGCTGCTCGGGGGATTGGGATCAATTTCAAAAGAACATTATCTGGGTACGTTGACGTACAACGTCATGTTGGGATTTTTGCCTTTGATTTTTTATGTGGTCATGGCGATATATTCCAAACCGAATAAATATAACGACTTTGCCAAATATTTTGCAAAGGTTTCGGTATGGTACGGGATACTGCTGGGCGCCGAAGTCATTGCGATGTATATAATGAAATCGCCCGATTTGAATAAATTGGGAGCGGGCTTTGCGATAGACCTGGGGTGGGGTATCGACAATAACGTCGCCACGATCCTGATGATAGCTTCGCCGATGGCGTTTTATTTGGCAACCACCGATAAACATAAAGTGTTTTATACCGTTTTGGGAATATTGAATTTTGCGTTCACGATGATAACTTTTTCGCGCGGCGGCATTCTGTACGGAGCGGTCGGAGCCGTTCTGTCCGGACTGATAGCTTTAAAAATCAACAACGGCAAGGCGCGTTTGAAAATATTCATACCCATGCTGATCACGGTAGTCGGATTGTTGACGGTTTATTTGATTTTTATGGATCCGATAAATACGCATTTGTTAAAATTGATAAACGTGGACGATCACGGAATTTCCGGGCGTGACGACCTGTACCGCGAAGCGGTGGAAGTTTTCAAAGCCAATCCGATATTCGGCGCGGGTTTGGGATTCGACGGAGAATATTACGCGCAGCCGGAAGGCATGTATTTCTATTGGTTCCATTCGACTTTCTTCCAAATATTGGGTTGCACGGGCGCAGTAGGGCTGGCGGCTTACGCGATTTATTACGTCGTCAGATACGCCATAGTTTTCAGGCACTTCGAACGCAATACTTTCGCCCAGTTCGCGTTTATCGGATTACTGTGCTTCGAAGCGTATTCCATGATGGACACGGGAACGTTCATACCTTATCCCATAATGGTCTACGTAATGTTATTGACTCTGTGTATCGAACAGACTAATGATAATATTTTCCTGCCCGAAAAAAGTTTAGAAAACGTTATCAAATGAATAAGGTCAGTCGTAAAATAAACGTTCGTACACACAATAGCGTTTTTTATAAGGATAAAAGAGTTGTCGGGCAGGAAAATATTAACCCGCGCTTTACCTCGTCTTTTCGACGCTTTCATAGAAAACCGCTCCGTCATTTACGTCATTGTAAACTCTCTGCGCGGTTTCCGTCGAAATCCCCGAAAATCCAAGGCAAATCGCTGCGTATCTCATAGTACCCGTCTGTTATCAACATTGTTGCGCTTTTGTTTGGATAAAAACGATTAGGGCGTATGTCGATACTGCCCGTCGGCGGCTTTTCCCAAAACCGCGAAAGTAAAACCGTTTACAGTTTTACTTTCACTTTGCGCTGAACTTTTCGCCAATCCGCTACGACTCTCATAGTACAAGTCGATATTCAACATCACTACAGCGGTTATTCGGACAAAATCAACCTCTAATAATATTACGCTTTTACGGAAAAATGT
>DVNF01000148.1 GCA_018714575.1 Candidatus Stercoripulliclostridium merdigallinarum | reverse complement strand
ATCTCTTTTCCCACTTATCTCTTTTCCCACTTATCTCTTTTCCCCCTTATCTCTTTTTCCGTTTTCAGCGTTTGGCGGACTGTTTTATTTCGGAATGATAAAAGTAATTGATTATGATCGGTTTATCCGTCGGATTCATTAAAAACGGTTCCTTGTCTATAACGTACATAAAACCGTTTTTCCCGGCGTATTCGGATACGCTGCGATCCAGCGCTTTCCAATAACTCAGATCCCTTTCGTTATATATTTCGCTATACAACGGTAACAGCGACGGGTATTTTTGCCGGATGTATTCCATTATTTCGGCTTTAAAATCGCCGCGAAGATTCAGGTTTTCCAACCAGATATAATCGCAGAAATCTTTTATACGTTCTATAATGCCGATAACGTCGGTGATCTCCGGGAAAATCGGTGATATAAAGCAAGTGGTCCGTATGCCGCGTTCGTGACATTCTTTCATGGCGGCAATCCTGCGCTCTATAGAAACAGCCTTGTCCATATCGTTTTTGAAATTTTCATCCAACGTGTTTATCGACCAACTGATCATCGGCGACGGAAAAGTCTGTATCAAGTCCAGATCGCGCAATACAAGGTCCGATTTGGTAGTTATTATCAGATTGATCTTGGCACCCTGCATCTCCTTTAAAAACGCTCGAGTACGACAAAATTCGGCTTCCATAGGGTTATAAGCGTCGGTCACGGAGCCTATTATCATCGTTTTTCCGTCGTACCTATAGGGATTTTTGATAGGCTCCCAATACTTTACGTCCAAAAAAGTTCCCCACGGTTCCGTATGCCCCGTAAACCTTTTCATAAAACGCGCGTAACAGTATCTGCACGCATGAGTGCACCCGACATAAGGATTTATCGAATATCCCGCTATCGGCAGGTTGGATTTCGTCAATACGGTCTTTACTTTCAATTCTTTAACATCGATCGAATCCATATCTTTACCTCTCCTTTGCGTCTCGTCTGCTGACAATAAAAATTAAGGCGGCGAAGCTAATTCGGCTTTTGCCGCCCTTTCGGTTTAATACGTTATTTACTGTACTTGGAATTGACTCGCATTGCGTTCAATATCGCCAGCACGGCTACGCCCACGTCGCCGAATACCGCTATCCACATATTAGCTATACCCAATGCCGACAATATCAGTATGGCGACTTTTACAGCGATTGAAAATACTATGTTCTGCATAACGATTGCCATAGTCTTTTTCGCTATCTTTTTAGCCAGCGATATGCCTTTCAGGTCATCCTGCATCAGAACTATATCGGAAGCCTCGATAGCGGCGTCGCTGCCTACTCCGCCCATTGCTATGCCGATATCGGCACGCATCAGCACCGGAGCGTCGTTTATACCGTCGCCTACGAAGCATAATACTTCACCGGGCTTTTTCTGCGCCAACAATCTCTCTGTTTCGGCTACCTTGTCCTGAGGCAACAGCGAAGCTTTGTAATCGGTCAATCCGAGTTCTCCTGCCACTTTTGCGGCAATTTCGGGGTTGTCGCCCGTCAACATTATCGTCCTGCACCCCATTCCGTTCAGCTGCCCGATAACTTGTGCCGATTCGGGTTTTGCTTCGTCGGAAATTATAATGTATCCTATAAACGCGCCGTCCGCCGCCACATATACCACGCTACCTACTTCATCCGCCCTTACATAATCTATACCGTTATCGCGCATCAGCTTTTCATTGCCGCACAAAATCGTCTTTGAACCTTTTCGTGCCATGACGCCGGAGCCTGCGACGTTAGTCAGCGTATATCCCGTTTCGGTTTCCTTGCCGTAACGGGCGACTATAGACACGGCTATCGGATGGTTGGAATCGTGTTCGGCAATAGCCGCCAAAGCCAGCACCTTTTCAGCGTCCTCCTCTGGATACACACGGGTCACGGCAAAGTTGCCTTTGGTCAGAGTTCCCGTCTTATCGAATACAAAGGTATTTGCTTTATTGAATTGTTCCAGATAATTCGAACCTTTTATCAAAATTCCGTATCTGGAAGCCGCTCCGATACCCGCAAAGAACGACAGCGGGATCGAAATTACCAACGCGCAAGGGCAGGACACGACCAGGAAACTGAGCGCCCTGTATACCCACGTCGACCATTCACCGGTAACCGCACCGGGTATCACTGCAAGTAGCAGCGCGATCACGCACACCGCGGGAGTATAATATCTGGCAAACTTCGTAATAAAGTTCTCCACCCTGGATTTTTGACTTGCGGCGTTTTCGACCAGCTCCAATATCTTTGAAACGGTTGAATCGTAAAATTGCTTTTCAACCTTCACCTTTAATTGCGAAGTCAAATTGACTGCGCCGCTGATAATTTCCGCGCCTTCGGATATTTCGCGCGGCAACGATTCTCCCGTCAAAGCCTTTGTATCCAAAGTCGATTGCCCGTTGACGACCACGCCGTCCAAAGGCACTTTTTCACCG
Organism: Candidatus Stercoripulliclostridium merdigallinarum; assembly: GCA_018714575.1. GTDB lineage: Bacteria > Bacillota > Clostridia > Christensenellales > DTU072 > Stercoripulliclostridium_A > Stercoripulliclostridium_A merdigallinarum. The sequence goes on along the minus strand of DVNF01000148.1, from coordinate 8,026 downwards.
GGGTTTATCAAAATGACGTCGCCGATCGCAACTTCGGAAGGATCTACCGTGTCTACGCTGCCGTCGTCACGCACGATATTCGCATAGTCGGGTCTGATGTCCATTAGCGAAGCTATGGACTTTCTGGATCTGCCGGTTGCGTAAGATTGGAACCATTCGCCGACTTGATAGAACAATAACACGGCGCATGCTTCGTCAAAGCCCTCGATCTCCTGCCCGGAAACTCCCCTGTATATCGCCAGAGCGAACGCTCCCAACGTAGCTACGCACATAAGAAAATTCTCATCGAATACCTGCCCGTGCGCTATGTTCCTGACGGCTTTCCACAAAACGTCGTAGCCTATTATCAAATATACCGTAAGATATAGCGCGAACGGGAATACCCACGCCGCCGGCGAATCGAATACGTTTCCCAAAACGACTATCTTGTCGGCAATGAAAATCGCCAAAAACATAGCCAGGGATACTATGATCCTGATCAGATTTTTTCTGTCCTTACGACTTAGAGAAATTTTCATAACGCGCTCCCGTTATAAGTTCGTTCTATCAGCTTCAGCGGATGATCCTGCAATCGGGTTCGACCTTCCTGCAAACTTTTACAACCTCGTTCATTATTTCGTCAAAACGGTTATCGTCCGCGTCAATGGTCATGCGCTGAGTCATAAAGCTGACGTTAGCGGAATTTACTCCGTCTATCTTTTGCACCGCGCGTTCCATCTTCGCCGCACAGTTCGCGCAATCCAGGTCTTCAAGTTTGTAAATCTTTTTCATTTTTATATCCTCCTTTCGGACTCATTATTTATTTGATTTTTTGATTTATTGAACAATTATTCAAATATTGGGCATTATAAAAACAGGTTTTCCTCCCTGCCTTTATTTTGTTTTTTCATTTTTCCGTTACGTGCGTTATGCCGTATTCCAGGATTTTGGTCACATGGTCGTCGTCCAAGGTATATCTGACTTCCTTACCTTCCTTTGTCCCTTTGACAAGCTTCGCGGAACGCAACACCCTGAGTTGGTGCGATATCGCCGAATTGGTCATTCCCATGGCTTCGGCAAGTTCGCCGACGTACATTGCTCTGACCTGCAAAATACTGAGTATTTTTGCTCGCGTCGGATCTCCGAACATCTTGAACAATTCGGCAAGCGACGATATTGTAGCGTTATCCGGCAATTTATTCATAATGTCTGCGAACTTTTCGCCATTCACGTCCTTAGCCATACTGTTGCCACCTTTCAATATTTGAACACTTCTTCAACTGTTCATCTATAATATACTCTTCCGTATTTCCGTTGTCAACTCTTTTTTTTAATTCTTCAAAAAAATTTATATTTGTATTTGTGTGAGATCGATAATTTCTAATACGAATATTCCTCGCCGTTGATCCCGTAAAAACAAATAAAATATCTATCTATACTATTGAAAACAGCCAATTAACGGACAAAATAAGATTATAAAACTGCACCTATAATTTGATATCCCGCATTTTTAGCACAGGAACTTACGAAGCCCGGCGGCAGTCCTGCATTTATGTAAAAGGCCGAACGGCTTTCCGCATCATTTACTGTTTATATTATAATTCATAGCATAAGACGACGTCGAAAAAAATATATTATAATTAGGTTTTAATCGCTATATAAATATTCCGTATTGACTAAAAGAATATTGCTATGTAAAATTTATATATAAGAATATGGAGGTATTGACATGACTTGGTTTAACAAACAGAGCCGTTTGGTTCAAATTATTTTACTGCTGATCCCCGGCGTCAACTGGATTACCGAAATTTTGGTCAGATGGTCGACTTATTTGAAAAAAGGCGGTACCGTGCGTTTGATAATCAGCATAATCGTCACTATTTTCGGCTTAGTATTCGGTTGGATAGATTTGGTGTGGGTGTTACTGTTTAAGAAGTTATTGTTACAGTAATCTGAAAATAGCTCAGCATACGTTAAGGTTGCGCCCGTCTTACGGATCGGGCGCTTTTTTCGCCCTGCGAACATAGCTGCCCGACTATAGCGTTGGGAATCCCCCCGAAACCTCTTGCTTTAGACGCGCGACCGTAATATACCTTCTGTATTAGAACAAACGGTTTCACACGGTTTCATCGCCCGTCGAGTAAATAATATTCGATATATTTATTATCATTTATTGACATTGCCCCTTTTGCGTTGTAAAATAGTATAGAAATCAAAATATAAAAGGAGAGATTTTATGGCATACGTAATCGATAAGGAAAAATGCATAGGTTGCGGCACTTGCGCCGACACTTGCCCCGTTTCCGCTATCTCTGCCAACGACGAAGGTATATGTCAGATCAATGCTGATGAATGCCTGTCCTGCGGAGCTTGCGCCGGTGCTTGCCCCTCGGATGCGATCAGCGAAGAATAATTTTAAATAAAGGCGGCTGTGATGCCGCTTTTATTTTTATTTATTTTCACACAAAACGCCCCGTTCGGGCTTCCTAATTTTATTTATAGGATACCTAAATTGCATTTATGGAAATTAGAGCTTACGAACCTCGCGATAAGGAAAGATTAAGGTTTATCTGTTTGAAAACCGCCCCGGCGTTCGATACCGATAAAAAGCGCGACGCGTTATTCGCGGCTTATTTGGATTTTTATATCGACGTCTGTCCCGATTATTGCTTCGTTGCCGTAAACGACAGCGACCAACCTATCGGGTATATTCTGTGCGCCCCCGATTTCGACGATTATTATCGCCGTTATTTTTCATCCGATCTACCCTATTCGCAAAAGCTGTTAAAAAGCGATCCCGCGACTTTTATATCGTTGAAACTGAACAAACTGTTTGTCGGAAAATTGAAAAACGAATACCCCGCCCATTTACATATAGACATTCTTCCCGAAGGTCAACGTATGGGCATAGGTACCGCTTTGGTGGACACTTTAAGGCAAAAGCTGAGGGAAGACGCCGTGCCGGGAGTTTTTTTGACCTGCTCCGCCGACAACGTAAAAGGCGTAAACTTTTACCGCAAGTACGGTTTTCAAGAAAAAAAGAAACTTTTCGGCAGTATCTTGTTCGCAACGGAGTGCTGACCGAGCTGACGCCTAAACGAAGCTTTCGATCCTGTAAATTCGCTTGCAGAGATCGGAAGCTTTTTATTTTTCTACATTTGATTTCCTTTCGCGTATTGTTCAACGTCTTATCACTTTACTTTTTTATTTTATTTATGTTATAATTACTCAAATTCGTCTTATTATATTTAGGTAAGGCAGAGAAGCAGGTAAATAAATGGAAGGAAAACCCAATACTAAAAGAATTATTTTCATCGTCATCGCCGCAATAGTCGTTATAGTACTGTTGGCGTTACTGATAACCAACCTAAACCGTTCTTCGGTGGAGAAGTTGTCCTATGACGAGTTGTTGGAACAAATCGAAAGCGGTAACGTTTCGGGGATCTACTTTACCGATTCTTACACCGTAAACGTTTTATATAAAAGCGAAACGGACGAAAGAAATATTGCGAACTTCGAACAAGGCAGGTTTGCAAGCGCTACCTGTATAACCATTTACCGCGACGACCTTGTAAAGGCGATCGAACAGTACAATGAAAAAGCAGAAAACTCTTCGGCGGCGACTTTGCCGACTATTTGGCTGAACGGACCGCAAAACAATAATTTCAGCAGTTATATTTTCCCGATCCTGATGCTGTTGATCCTGGGCGGACTTGCAATTTATATGATAATTTCCATCAGGAAACAAGGCGGCGCGGGCGGCGCGCTGAACTTCGGAAAGACGAAGTCCAAAGTTTCCGAAAACGTCAAAGTGCGTTTTTCCGACGTAGCCGGAGCCGAAGAAGAAAAGGTGGAATTGCAGGAGATCGTAGAATTCCTGAAATCCCCCAAAAAGTTCCGCGACGTTGGCGCCAGAGTGCCTAAAGGCGTTTTGTTGGTCGGTCCTCCCGGAACGGGTAAAACTTTGTTTGCAAAGGCTGTTGCCGGCGAAGCGGGCGTACCCTTTTATTCCATATCCGGTTCGGACTTTGTCGAAATGTTCGTAGGCGTAGGCGCCAGCCGCGTCAGAGATCTGTTTAACCAAGCCAAAAAGACTCAGCCTTGTATCGTCTTTATCGACGAAATCGACGCCGTTGGCAGAAAGAGAGGCGCAGGCCTGGGCGGCGGCAACGACGAAAGAGAACAAACCCTGAACCAATTGTTGGTGCAAATGGACGGTTTCGAAGAGAACGAAGCCATAGTCATTATGGCGGCTACGAACCGTGCCGACGTATTGGATCCCGCATTGTTGCGTCCCGGCAGATTCGACAGACAAATTTTTGTCAACCTACCCGACGTCAAGGGCCGCGAAGCCATATTCAAAGTCCACGCCAGGAACAAACCCCTCTCTCCCGAGGTCGATTTTAAAAACCTTGCGCGCCTGACCACAGGATTCAGCGGCGCGGATATCGAAAATCTGTTGAACGAAGCGGCTATCATAGCGGCAAGGGCCGGCAGAAAGATTATTCAGATGAACGATATTTTGGAAGGCATCAACAAGGTCATTGCCGGTCCGCAAAAGCGCAGCCGCGTAGTTACCGAAAAGGATAAACGCATCACCGCGTATCACGAAGCCGGTCACGCTTTGGTGGGACGTTTGTTGAAAAACTGCGACGCCGTACAGGAAGTTTCGATCATTCCGCGCGGAATGGCGGCGGGATATACGATTTCACGTCCTAAATCCGACGATTCGCACATGACTTTGTCGCATTTGCAGGACACTATCGCAATGACGATGGGCGGCAGAGCCGCAGAAGCGTTGATAATAAAGGATATTACTACGGGCGCTTCGCAGGATATCAAACAAGCGACTTCCATGGCGCGCAGCATGGTCACCGAATGGGGTATGTCCCCTGCCCTGTCCAACGTCTACTACGGCGGCGAACAGGAAGTGTTCATCGGCAGAGATTATCAAACTCAAGCCAGCTACTCCGACGAAGTCGCCGCAATTATCGATACCGAGATCCGAAAGATAGTCGATACCGCTTATGCCAGAGCGTATGACGTTTTGGAAAAGAACGTATCCATTCTGCACGCTATGGTGGAATTATTGTACGAACACGAAACCATATACGGCGACGAAGTCGACCTGCTGATCGAAGGTAAGAGCGCTAAAGAAGTCAGCGCATATATAGAAAAGAAGAAACAGGACCGCGAACGCGAAGCCAAGGAAAAAGCCGAAGAGGCGGCAAGAAAGGAACGCGAAGCCCGCGAAAGAGCCGAAGCCCTTAGAAAAAAAGCCGCGCCCTTAGGCAACGCGAACGCCATAATCGTTCCCGAAAAGGAAAAGACTTCCGAAACCGATCGTCACGAGGACGCCGCTCCCGTGATAGAAATCAGAGAGGTCATCGAGTCGGATCCCTCCGCCACGGACGGCAAAGACGGCAAAGACGTTAACGCCGACAAGACCGATAAAGCCGACAAAGCCGATAAAGCCGACCGTCCCGAAGATAAACCCGACGAAACGGATGACGATAAAAACTCGAATAAACAATAACGTTTAAAAGCTATAAAGGCGCCCCGACGGCGCCTTTATACTTTATATTCATCTGACTTTTTATATTGAAAATTATACGGAGGAAGTTACCATGTTGACTGTGGCAATAATCGGATTGGGAAACAGAGGCAGGATCTATGCACATAACTTTACCGCTTTAGGTGCAAAAGTCGCAGCCGTTTGCGAAAAAAATCCCGGAATGTTAGCTTATATCCGCAATAAGTACGGTATAGCGGAAAACATGGCGTTCACGGACGAAAAGGATTTTTTCGCGGCGGGTAAGCTTGCGGACGCTTTGGTAATTTCCACGCAGGACCGCGACCACTACCGCCATGCGGTTGCCGGCTTGAACCTGGGCTATCATTTGCTGTGCGAAAAACCGGTATCTCCGCACCTGTCCGAATGTGAGGAATTGGAAAGGATAAGTCGCGAAAAAGGTTTAAACATGGTAGTTTGCCACGTGTTGCGATACGCTCCGTTCTACGACAAGATCAAACAAGTCATCGATTCCGGAGCGATCGGCGAAATCACGAATATAAATCAAACGGAAAACGTAGGATATTGGCATTTCTCTCATTCCTACGTTCGCGGAAATTGGCGCAGAGAGGACGAAACGGGACCCTCGATACTCGCTAAGTGCTGTCACGACCTGGATTTATTCTATTATTACACCGGCACCCCCTGCGACAGAGTGTATTCGGTAGGCGAACGCAGAGTTTTCTTGCACGAAAACCGCCCCGAGGGCGCTACCGATCGTTGCATGGACGGTTGCCCCCACGCAAAGACTTGCCCCTACGAAGTGACTAAATTGTACTATAAACCTACATTAAAAACCATTCCTTGGCTGATAGGTCACGTCAAAGTCGTTACCGCAAAGGGCAATCCCACCAAAAAGGATATAATCGAAGCGTTAAAGACTTCACCCTACGGCCGTTGCGTATACGCTTGCGACAACGACGTTATGGAAAACCAGGTAGTTTCGTGCAAAATGGGCAAAGTCAACGCGACTTTGACAATGACGGCGCAATCTGCCAGATGCTTCCGCCGCGTTCATATCATGGGTACCAAAGGCGAAATATTCGGTCAGGATTCTTCCGCAAAGTTCAAACTGAATATTTGGGGCGAATTGCCTAAGACCGTTCACGTCAACAGAGGTATCGGGCATCTGGGCGGCGATAAAGGCATAGTCAAAGACTTTATCCACCTGATGGAAACGGGCAAGCTGACCCCCAGAATTTCCACAATGGACAAAACCATTATGTCGCATAAAATGGCTTTTGCCGCCGAAGAATCCAGAAAGACGGGACAGTCCGTTGAAATTAAATAGTATCCGACGCCGATATATCCTGCTGTTATTTAAAATCTGCCGATCCGAAAGGGTCGGCTTTCATTTTTAATTTATTCTAAACGGCTGACGGAACAAATATATATTTTATATGGATCTGTATATATCTGAGTTCCTGTTCGACAGCGGCGCGACCTGGGCGCGGATCGTTTCGGCATTTGCAAAGTTTCCGGGATATGCGGCGATCGCCGTAGGCATAGGTCTGTTGATCTACGGCTTCATTAAAAAGCGCGACGGCGACGTCGCGAACGGGGCCTATCTGATTTCGGGAGCTTGTCTGACGGCGCTGATCGTGTTGATTTTAAAAGAATCAACCGCCAGGATGCGTTTTGCCGATCTGCCATCCCCCGAAGCCTATTATCGGAATATGGCTTTCGGCATGGGCGGCGATTCTTTCCCTTCCGGGCATACGGCGATGGCGGCATGCGGCTTTTTATTTGCGCCGCTTCTGTCCGCCGGAAAAAAGCGCACGACTTTAAATGCCGTATTATGCGTTTGGGTGACGGCAACGGCGCTGGCACGCATAACTTTGGGCGCGCACTATTTTACCGATACCGCCGCGGCGATCATAATAGCCCTTTTAATAAAATTAATTTTGGGATACTTTATCCTGAATAAAGGTTACCTGAAATCGGTTGAAAAATGCAAATCGATTTTTAAAAAGAAAAGGCGGCCGGCGTAAAGTCTGCCGCCTTTTCTAATATATCCGAGTATTAATGAATTTTAATTTACAGACCGTATTCGGCGCGCAGTTCCGATATTTTTACCGGTCTTCCCTCTTTCACCGAGCGGGTCGCGGCAAGCCCTATCAATACGGGTTCCAAGCCGTCTATGACTCCTACTTCGACGTCGGTATCGTTTTCTACCGCACGGACGAAGGATTCGATCTCCGCCGTGTATGCCGCCATGTATCTTTGCAGGAAGAAATATTTGGGCTTTTCCTTCGTCACTCCGTCCGCGTTCGATATAACTGCGGTGGAGTCAGTGTCGTTTTGTACTTCGACCTGTCCCAACGATCCGAACGCTTCCAGCCTCTGGTCGTAACCGTAAGAAGCGCGGCGGCAGTTATTGATGACGGCTATCGCGCCGCTGCTTAGCTTCATATTGACGATGGCGGTATCTATGTCGCCCGCTTTACCGATCTCGGGATCTACCAAGACCGCGCC
>DVNF01000147.1 GCA_018714575.1 Candidatus Stercoripulliclostridium merdigallinarum | reverse complement strand
GCTTTACGTTCTTTCCGGGATTCATTGCCGCAAAACCGGTTTATCCTCCCGATCCTGCCGACAATGACCCGAAATTAAGATTGATAAAAAGGATGAACGATCCTTATCGGTACGAATATTCGCCGCGGTTGTTCGCTTCGATCATAAAAACCTTAGTCGGTCAGATCGCTTAGCAATATCAGATTATATTAGATATTATCTGAATATTCCGAGTGAACTCGTCAAAGATTTTTCGGCAATAATACTTCGCACTTTTTCTATATAGTTTTCGTTAAAAACGACGCTTAAGCCGCAGCTTACTCCCAAATTCCTGGGAGTGTTTATGATAATGTTTGCTATACGTTCTTCGTTAAGGGCGCGGCTAAGTTTCAATGCATCGCTCCTTGAACGGAAAGGGGCTATATTATTCATTACTACCTCGTATATTTTATAAGTCCGATTAATACAATCTATTATGTTTTTTGATAAAGAGTGTATTTACCTGGACGAATCGGCGACCTCGCGGTTTAAACCTAACTGCGTTATAAAACGAGTCGAAAAAGAATTAAAAAACAGCGCGAATGCCGGTAGAGGCGGTCATAAAGCTGCTATCAGGGCGTTGGAAAGCATAGAGGAATGCCGTGACAGCGTTATTCGTGCGACGTTCGATTGCGACGTCATTTTGACGAAGTCCTGTACCGAAGCGTTGAATATAGCTATTTTGGGCGGCGATTACCGCGGCGAAGTATTGACTACGGTATACGAACATAACAGCGTTTTGCGACCTTTGGAACGCTTGAAAAGGAAAGGAATCAGGGTAAAATATATTTCTGCCCCGGACGGTATCGTTACACCCGAAATTTTAAAAACGAATTTGTCTTCCGATACCTCTTTGGTGTGTATTCAGGAAATGTCGAACGTAACGGGTAAGATCCAGCCGATAGACGCTTTGGGGAACCTTCTGTCAAATTACGGGATTCCTTTTTTGGTGGACGGTGCGCAGTCTTTGGGTCGTACCGATTGCGATTACTCGGGCGTAAGCATGCTTGCCGGAGCTGGGCATAAAGGTCTGCACGGACCGCAAGGTACGGGGTTTTTATGCGTCAGAAAGGGAATTCGACTGACTCCGTTGCTGTGCGGTGGGACGGGGACTTTTTCGGCAGGTTTAAATCAGCCTGCGGATATACCCGAAGGCTTCGAGGCAGGCACTCAAAACGCTCCGGGCTATGCCGGACTATCGGAAGGAATAAAGTGGACTTTGAAAAACAAACGAAGAATAAACAAAAAAATTACGCTGCTTTCGGAAAAGGCTTTAAGCGCATTGAAAGCTATAGACGGAGTCACGCTATATTCCGATGAACCGAACGGAGTAATTTCTTTTAATGTCGGCGATCTGTCTTCCTCCGAAGTGGCGGATATATTTGATAAAGATTATTCGATAGCCGTCAGATCGGGTATTCATTGCGCGCCGTTAATACATAAGAGCATGGGTACGCTGAAGCGAGGAGCTGTCAGAGCAAGTTTCGGATACGGAAACAAATCCTCCGATATAGACGTTTTGGTCGCGGCGATCAAAGATATTTTAAACAGAAAATAATCAAATTGACAAATACTCTTTTCGTTTGTCCCGTGTTTATAGTATAATCAAAGCATGGATAACAAAAGAGCGCAAAAAATTCTTGATGAATTGAAAAAGATGCACCCCGACGCCGGGTGCGAGCTGAACTACGGTACGCCGTTCGAACTGTTGGTGGCGGTCATTCTTAGCGCGCAATGTACCGATAAACGCGTTAATGAAGTTACTAAAGATCTATTTAAAAAATATAACACTCCCGAACAATATGCAACCATGACCCCAGCCGAATTGGAACCGTTGATCCATTCGTGCGGATTTTTCCATAATAAAGCGGTAAATATTATAGGTGCGGCAAAGGGCATAGTCGATCGTTTCGGCGGCGAAGTGCCAAAGACCATGGCGGAGCTGACTTCTTTGCCCGGAGTCGGCAGAAAGACGGCTTCGGTCGTTATGACGGTGGCTTTTGACGAACCGGCAATGCCGGTAGACACACACGTTTTCCGTGTTTCCGGAAGATTGGGTTTAAGTCACGGCAAAAATCCGGAACAGGTGGAAAAAGATTTAAAGGATCTATATCCTCCGTCGGATTGGAATATCGTGCATCACACGCTGATATTCCACGGCAGATATATCTGCAAAGCGCTTCGCCCGAATTGCAGTGAATGTACTTTAACGGAATATTGTCCGTATTTTAAGGAGAATAATTAATGTTTTTAGACGTTGCGACAATATATTTAAAACCGGGTAACGGCGGTGACGGAGCCGTTTCTTTCCATAGGGAAAAATACGTACCTGCCGGCGGACCGGACGGGGGCGACGGCGGCAGGGGCGCCAGCATATATTTCGAGGCGGACCCGTCGATGAATTCTTTGGCGCCTTTCAGATTTACTCAACATTTCAGGGCTGAAAACGGGGAAAAAGGCGCGGCAAAGAACTGTACCGGGAAATCGGGTACGGATATGATCATAAAAGTGCCTTGCGGTACCGTCGTAAAGGACGCCGAAACCGGAGGTATCATCGCAGACGTATTCGAACCCGGCGAACGCATTAAAATTTTGGAAGGCGGCAGAGGAGGCAGGGGTAACGCCAGATTTGCTACCGCAGTCAGAAAAGCACCCGCTTTTTCCGAAACGGGAATAAAGACGGTAGAACGAAAGATACGTTTGGAATTAAAAACGATCGCGGATGTAGGTCTGGTAGGCTTTCCGAACGTCGGGAAGTCAACGTTCCTGTCCGTAATATCTTCTGCCAGACCTAAAATAGCCAATTACCACTTTACGACTTTAAATCCGAATTTGGGCGTGGTTAAATTCGAAGACGACGCTTTTTTAGTGGCCGATATACCCGGGTTGATAGAGGGCGCAGCCGAAGGCATGGGGCTGGGACATAGCTT
>DVNF01000146.1 GCA_018714575.1 Candidatus Stercoripulliclostridium merdigallinarum | reverse complement strand
GAACAGCGTTATGTATTCCGGCTGTTCCGCCGGCGCAAAGCCGATAAACGTGGATATATATTTCCCCCTGGCGATCTGCCCGTTTTCGTATTTTTGAGCTGTTCCCGTCTTACCGCCGACTCTGACTCCGGGAACGGCGGCGTTCTTGCCGGAACCTTCCAATACCACGCGTTCCAACATCGCCCTGAGCGTCGCCGAAGTTTCGGCGCTGATCACACGCTCGCCGCGACCCGTTTCTCCCGACAATAGTATGCCGCTTTCGTCCTGAATTTTTGCAAGCAATTTAGGAGTAACTTTATACCCGCCGTTTACCGCCGCAGCCGCCGCCGTAAGCAGCTCTATCGGAGTCATCGCCACCGCCTGACCGAAGCCGATCCTGGCAAGGTCTACGTTTTTGACGCTGCTTTGCGGAATCGTCAGCCCGGAGCCTTCGCCCGACAAGTCTATACCCGTCTTTTGAGTGACTCCGAAAGCGGAAAGACCTTGATAGAATTTATCGACCCCGAGTTCCAACGCCGCCTGCATAAACACGCAGTTACACGAATTTTTAACGCCTTCCGCAAAGGTTTGACTGCCGTGCCCTTGCGGACGCCAGCAACGGATCTTTTGATTATCCACCATCATGGAACCGCCGCAATAGTAGCGTTTGGAATCGTTTACCAAACCCGCCTCTATCGCCAACGCCGCCGTAACGATTTTGAATGTAGACCCGGGCTCGAATACGTCGGAAATAAGTTTCGGACGCGAAACTTCCAACAGCGTTTTTACGTCGTCGCGCGGAACGTCGTTCAGATCGAATGACGGAGCCTCCGCCATAGCCAGGATTTGCCCTGTATTGCAATCCATTACTATGGCTCCGACGCCTTTTGCCGAATGGTTCAACATGGCTTTTTCGACGGCGTTTTCGACAATGCTTTGGATATTTACGTCAATATTCAGGCAAACGTCGCCGCCCGGAGTTCCCTCCGTATAGTAAGTTTCACCGTCGGGCAGCTTTCTGCCCACCAGATCGGCTGCTGTTAAAACATATCCGTCCGTACCCTTTAAATAGCTTTCGTAATAAGCTTCCAACCCGGTCTGCCCGACAATGTCGGAAGAGGTAAACCCCAAAATTTGCGTCATAAAATCACCGTAAGGATACACGCGCTCGATGTCCTCGGACACATATATACCCGGCACGCCGGAATCGACAATTTCCAGCATTTTTTCCTTGGTAACGCCGCGTTTTAATGTGATTTCCGAAGCGCGCGAATTCAGCTTGTCGGCAAGTTTTTCGTAATTGAGTTCCAACGCCTCGGACAACACCCCGGCAGCCTGAGCTTTTAAAGGGATCTCTACCGGGCGGGCATACAGCGTGTAAACGGTTTGAGAACCTGCCAAGACTACGCCGTTTCTGTCCAGGATCTCGCCGCGCTCCGCCCTGATCGGAACGTCGCGGTACCATTGCTCCAAGGCTTTTATACGCAAATTGTCGGCATTTACAACGCCGACGTATATCAATTTCGCGCCTACCGCGATAAATAAAAAGGTTATCAGCAAAAATATCGCCGATAACCTTCTCTTTTGTCTGAATGAAGTTATTTTCGTATTACCCTCCCCGAGGGAAACCGTTTTTTATTTGTTCGTCAAAGCGTCTAAAAATCTATCGAAAGAATTGCTTTCAACCGCCGTATCTTCGACCGCCAACGCCTCGATTTCCCCACCGGTAGCCTTTGCCTCGGCGCTGACGCCGCCGCCCGCATTCGCCACAATAATAATAGATGCGATAGCCGCGACAATAAGAACGTAAACGGTGGTAAAAATTTTACCCGCTTTGGTCATTTTCCTAAAACCCTTCCTGACGGGAGCGGGATGCGAGTTCGCATAGCGACGCATATAGAATTCTTCCTCCGTCACCATGCTTTCGGGTGCGCTCCTGTTCAGTTGTTTCAGCATATAATCATGGTATTCATCGCCGTTTTTTTCGACTTCGGGCAACTCTAATTCCGGATTGCGATACCTGAACGTTTCATTCTTGTTTTCAGAGGCACGTTTTCCCAACATAAATCTGTCGTAATCCGTCATTTCGCCGTGCGGGCATTCGATGCCTGCCGATTCCGATAATGAAATATCTCTTCTTAGCGTTACCATATTTACCTCCTCGCTTATTGCCTGCCGGTCACACCCTTTCGGCTATCCTTAATTTCGCGCTGGCTGCCCTGGGGTTGGACGCCAATTCGTCCTCGCCCGCCACCAACGGCTTTTTAGTCAAAATTTCTATTTCCTTGCGCTTGCCGCACACGCATACAGGTATGTTCGGTGGACAAACGCAATCTTTTTCCAATTCCTTAAAGACGTTTTTTACTATCCTGTCTTCCAACGAATGGAAGGTGATCACCGCTATTCTGCCGCCCTTTTTCAGCCTTAGCGCCGCGCTTTCGACGGCTTCTGCCAGCCCCGTCAGTTCGCCGTTTACCTCGATCCTTAACGCCTGGAACACCCTCTTTGCCGGATGCCCCGAACGGTGAGCGGGGTTTTTCGGATAATGACGTTCTATTATCTTCACCAATTCGAAAGTCGTTTCTATCGGTTTGATCCTGCGGCTGTCTACGATGTCCTTTGCTATCGAATAAGCCGCCCTTTCCTCGCCGTATTCCCTGAAGATCTTTATCAGCTCGTCCATGGAATATTCGTTGACAACCTTGTATGCGTCCAGGCTTTGATTGGTATCCATTCGCATATCCAACGCCGCGTCGTGCATATAGCTGAATCCGCGTTTCGGGTCATCGATTTGTGGAGAGGAGATACCTAAATCAAAGATTACTCCGTCTATCGCCCCTATGCCCATTTCGTCCAAAACGTAGGGCATATTTTTGAAATTGTCGTTTACCAATCGCAGTCTGCTTTCCCCCGGAAAGCGCGCCCTCGCGTTTTTCAGCGCGTTTTCGTCCAGATCGAAAGCTATCAATATGCCGTCGCCGAGTTTTTCCAATATCCCTGAGGTATGTCCGCCGCCGCCCAAAGTCGCGTCTACGTATATACCTCCCGATCTGACGTTCAAGCCTTCCAAGGCTTCTTTCGGCATGACGGGAACGTGCTTAAATTCCATATTGTGCCAATGCCTTCAGCTTGTCGGCGTAAGAGCTTACGGTATGCGTCTTTTCGTAACGTTCTTCGCCCCATATTTCAATGATATTGCCGGCGCCGACTACGACTACGTTTTTAACGATCGCCGCATAATCGCGCGAATGTTTGGGAATGACGAACCGTCCCTGTGCGTCCTCTTCCGGTTCGAAAGCGTTGCCTAATATATCCGATACCGCTCGCCTTGCCTCGACGTCGGAATAAGGTATACTTCTGAACTTTTCGTTCAACGCCTCGAAATCCTCTTTCGGCATCACGGAAAGACAGTCTGCCCCGTACATAACTACATAGCCGGTACCTATCGCCGCCCTTAACTTGGCAGGCAAACGCATCCTGCATTTGTCGTCCAAAGCCAAATTAAATTTTCCAAGGAAACAATAGTTCATCTCTCCGCCCTTCCCTACCCGTCGCTTCGGTCGCAACTTTCGGGAAACTCCGCCGGGAACGTTTCCGCGTTTCGGTCTTGCCGCGTGGAAACTTCCTCCCTTGTATTGATTATATTATAAAGTATAATTTAACCACTTTCAACCACTTGAAAACATTTTTAGAAAAATTTACATAAAAAAAAGGGTTTCGGCACACTGAAACCCCTTTGCCTGGCTACCCAATCGGCATATAATACGAACAAATGTTCTGAAAGCCTGCATTTTCGCATTTTGCTGCCGCTTTCGCCGCCGCGGCAGAGGCGGCGTTTTCAAAGCGCTGTCGCGCCGCACGAAATATCATCAGGCTACTTATTAGGCTTTGTTCAAAATATTTTGAGCCCGAAAGGTTTTTCGCGCATACGCGCGCACAAACAATAATATATAAAATATATACGATATATTAATTGAAAAATCAAAAAAGCAATTCGGTTTATTCTGCTATAAACACCAATTTATTCCCGGTTATGTCGCAGGAAGTCAGATAGTATTCGACGTCGTTTTTTATCGATCTCAACTCCGCGCGGCACTTTTGACCGTGCAAGTGACCGTAGATGACTTTTTTTACTCCGTATTTAGCAAACAGATCGGTAAACGGAGTCGAGCTCATGCGCGAATCGAAAGGCGGAAAGTGCATCATACCGATCTTGATTTCCCGGGGATCGCCCGTTGCCAATTTTTCCGCCGCTTTTAAACTAAGTTCCAATCGGAGCTGTTCGCGGCGCAGTAATTTTTCGTCGTTCGGATCGGGCTTTACGCCTATTTCGGGAACGCTCCAACCGCGGCTGCCGCAGAATATGAACTTTCCGAACTTCAACGCGTCGTTTTGGATACAATAACTGCCTTCGGGAAGGATGCCGCGTATTTTGCTAAGGCTCCCCCACCAATAGTCGTGATTGCCCTTTACGTAGATCTTTTTCCCGGGCATCGCGCCTATCGTTTCCAGATCCTTTCGCGCCTCGTCCGTCGTCATGCCCCAGGAAATATCGCCGGGCAACAAAACTATGTCGTCCGCGCCCACCTTTTCCAACCAATCGGCGGCAATGGCTTCCCAATGGTTTTCCCACACCGCGCCGAAAATCGACATCGGTTTTTCCGCTGTGAAGGATAAATGTGGGTCGCTGACGGCAAATACTTTCATCTTTCGTTAGTTCATGTCTATCGACAATATCTCGTCGATCCTGGTCAAAATATCCTCTTTGCCCTGTTTTGCGTAGGAAGAAGATATGATTATATTATCCGCTCCGATCTTTAACGCGGCGGCAATCTTCCTGCGGCGGTCGATGGCTTGCATCCTGGACAGTTTGTCGGCTTTCGTCAAGATCACGGTAAAGGGAATGACGTAGTGATACATATAATTCAACATTCTGACGTCCCCTTCGCCGGGCTCGCGGCGAATATCCAACAATAAAAACACGTGTCGGAGCGCGGCGGGCGATTTGAAATACGCCTCGATCAATTCAGCCCACTTCAATTTTTCCTCGTCCGACACCCTTGCGAAACCGTATCCCGGCAAGTCCACCAACATAAACTCGCCGCCGTTGACGCGGAAATAGTTTACCAGCCTCGTTCTGCCGGGCTCCTTGGACGTCTTTGCAAGTTTGCCGTTCCCCGTTATAAAGTTTATAAACGAGGACTTTCCCACGTTGGATCTGCCGGCTACGGCTATCTCCGGTACCTTCTGTTCGGTCAGCTGATCGGGATACCCTGCCGAATACAGAAATTCTGCGTTCTTGATCTTCATTTTTCTCCTCCTTTCCCCCGACGATAAAAGCGTTGATTATACGACAAATACCCGAAACAAAACTTTCGGGTATTCGGTCTTACCAGACTATGGCGTTTTTCAGAACCGTTCCGACGTTTCCTACAAAGCGGAAATCGATTTTATCCTTGACGACTCCGGGCAAATCTTTGTAATCGCGGCGATTTTCCTCCGGGAGGAATATCGTCTTTATGCCGTCCCTCAAAGCCGCCAGGGATTTTTCTTTCAATCCGCCTATCGGCAGGACTTTACCGCGCAAAGTCAGCTCGCCCGTCATTGCGACGTCGCCTCTGACCGGCTTTCCGGTAGCCGCGGAGCATACCGCGGTAGCTATCGTAATACCCGCGCTGGGACCGTCCTTCGGAGTCGCGCCTTCCGGCACGTGGATATGTATGTCGTTCTTTTCGAAAAAGTCGTCGGGAATACCCCATTCTTTTCCGAATACGCGGCAATAGCTGATAGCGATCCTGGCGGATTCTTTCATGACGTCGCCCAAGTTACCGGTCAACAGCGTTTCGCCCTTTCCGTGCGTAACCGCGACTTCGACTTCCAACGTGTCGCCGCCGACTTCCGTCCAGGCAAGTCCCGTAACTACGCCCTCCGAATCGGGACGCACTTTTGAAGTTACGGGGAATTTGGGCTCGCCAAGGAAGTCCTTTACGTTCTCCCCGGTGACTTTTACCGGTTCGGATTCGGGATTTTCGACAAAGCGTTTAGCCACCTTTCTGACTACGGAATTGACGCTCTTTTCCAAAGCTCTGACGCCCGATTCTCTGGTGTATTCGTGAATGATCTCGGATATGGCGTCGTCGGTAAATTCCACCCATTCGGGGGAAACTCCGTTCTGTTTATACGCTTTTTTGATCAAATAGCGTTTGGCTATTTCCAACTTTTCGACGTCGGTATAACCGCTGATCTCGATGATCTCCATTCTGTCCAATAACGGTCTGGATATGGGATCCAAAGTATTTGCCGTCGTTATAAACAAAACTTTTGACAAATCGAACGGCACTTCGATAAAGTGGTCGCGGAAGCTGACGTTTTGTTCGGGGTCCAGGACTTCCAACAAAGCGCTTGCCGGGTCGCCTTTATAATCCGCCGCCATTTTATCTATTTCGTCCATCAGGAAAACGGGGTTCATGCTGCCCGCCTGGTTTATGGCGTTGATTATGCGCCCGGGCATGGCGCCAACGTAAGTTTTTCTGTGTCCGCGGATCTCGGCTTCGTCACGGATACCGCCCAAAGACAGTCTGACGAATTTTTTATTCATAGCGCGCGCTATCGAAGTCGCAATCGAAGTTTTGCCCACTCCGGGAGGACCGACCAAGCAGATAATGGGGCTCCTGCCCTCTTTTGAAAGTTTTCTGACAGCCAGAGCCTCGATAAGGCGTTCCTTTACCTTTTCCAAGCCGTAGTGGTCTTCGTTCAACACTCTTTCGGCTTCTTTTAGGTCCTCGTTGTCGTCGGTGTATTCGCCCCACGGCAACTCGATAACGGTATCCAAGTAATTTTTTATCAAAGCCATGTCGGGAGAAGCCGCCGCCGTTCGGGTAAGACGTCTGACTTCGCGCCTGAATTTTTCCTTGTTGGCTTCGGTAGTCTTCAGCGCGTCGATCTTTTCAAGGTAGCTGTCGGCTTCGTCGTCCTCGTCGATTTCCTTCGACAGCGCTTTTATCTGTTCGCGTATAAAATAGTCGCGTTGGTTTTCGTCCATCGCGGCGTGCACTTCCTGCATTACGCGATCCTCGACTTTTATAATGTCGATCTCCTGCATCAGGCACCTGATAGCTATCATGATGCGCGAAAAAGTGTCCAGCTCCGAATACAGCGCCGAAGTGTCGGCTATATGTAACTCGCCCGCCAATCTGTCGATACCTCTGTTGATTTCGGCGGCTGAATCGGGGTGTTCTTCCAACACTCTGTCTACGGCAAACGACGGGAATTTAGATTCCCCGTCCTTGCCGTGATCGGTTATCATGCGCAAGTAGTTGCCGTACAGGTCATACAGCTTTTCGTATGCGATAAACAGCTCGTCGGCTTTGGTGCCTGTGAATCGCGCCTGCCTGAGTCCTACGGTACATCTGCCGTCCGGCGTATAAGCCACGTCGTCGATACGGTATCTGCCGCTGCCGGCAGCTTTGTACAAAATGACGCTTTTGCTGTCTTTTAACTGCAACAGTTGTTCTATTTCTATTATCGTGCAAAGGTCGCCGGGATTGATATGTTTACGTTTGTCGGCTTCGGGTACCGCCGCCACTCTTTCGTTGTGTTCCATTGCCCACTTTACCGAAAGAGCCGTCAAACCGTCGATTTCGGCTTTGCCCGACGTCGACGGAAATATCGGTTCCGGTACGACTATTGCGGTTATTTTTATATCGTCCATGTTTTTTCCTCTATGCCGAATCTCAGGCTCCGGTTGCTCCGGTCTGCCCTATATAAGTGATTTCGGGATCGGCACCCGATGTTATCGTGCGGTCGGTGATCGTAACCTCCTTTATCTCGCCGGCTTTGTCCGGCAACTCGAACATAATGTTCTTCATGGCGTTTTCGATGACCGTCCTTAGTCCTCTGGCGCCCGTCTTCAGCGCTATCGCCCTGTCGGCGATGGCTTCGACGGCTTTGTCGGTAAACGTCAAGCGCATACCGTCCATTTCAAACAGCTTTTCGTATTGTTTGATCAAAGCGTTCTGCGGCTCGGTCAGGATCTTTATCAAAGCCGACTTATCCAAAGGATCCAACGCCGCGATGATCGGCACTCTGCCCACGAATTCGGGAATGAGTCCGTACTTTATCAAATCGTCGGGTTGCAGGTCCTTCAGCGATTCCGAATAGGATTCGTCCCCTTTCTTCAGCGCGCCCGTAAAGCCTATAGACGAACCGTCCTTACGCTTTTCGACTATCTTTTCCAAGCCCACGAAAGCTCCGCCGCAAATAAACAAAATGTTTGTGGTGTCTATTTGGATACATTCCTGATAAGGATGTTTCCTGCCGCCCGTGGGAGGCACGCTGGCAACGGTGGATTCGATGATTTTCAACAAAGCCTGCTGTACGCCTTCGCCGGAAACGTCCCTGGTGATAGACATGTTTTCCGATTTCCTGCAGATCTTATCTATCTCGTCGATATAAATAATGCCCCGTTCAGCCCTGGAAATATCGTTGTCGGCGGCGCGGATCAGCTTTAACAAAATGTTTTCCACGTCGTCGCCGACGTAACCCGCCTCGGTCAAGGTCGTAGCGTCGGCAATAGCAAACGGAACGTTGATAATGTCCGCCAAAGTCTTTGCCAAAAGCGTCTTTCCCGACCCCGTCGGTCCCAGCATCAGAATGTTGGATTTTTCCGGCTTTACCGAATCGTTACCGGCAAACTTCAGGCGTTTGTAATGGTTATATACGGCTACGGAAAGGATACGCTTCGCGTCGTCCTGTCCGACTATATATTTATCCAAACCGGCTTTTATTTGTGTAGGCTTTGGTACGGGATCGTTGAACTCCTCCGCAGCTTTTTCGCCTTTTTCCAAACGTTTTTGCTCGAAAGCCAGCCTTTTTATACAATCTGCACAGATATATGCTCCGCCTTGTCCGGCGAAGATCGCAGATACTTCGAATTCCGATCTGCCGCAAAAATTGCAACGTATAGGTTTGAATTCTGCCATGATGCTCCTTTACAATGAATTATTGTTTATTAGCTTATTCGGCTATTCGCGC
>DVNF01000145.1 GCA_018714575.1 Candidatus Stercoripulliclostridium merdigallinarum | reverse complement strand
TGTCGATCCTTTCGTTAACGTCGATAAGCCCGATATCGGGTTCGGAATCGTCGATATCTCTTTCTCTGTACAACGAAGCCGATTTGTAATACTTATCGAAGTTTTCGCGGATCAAACGCATCAACTCGTCGTAATCGGGCAGATCTTCCAAGCTGTGCAGCCCGAATTTCTTCAAAAATTCGTCCGTAGTTCCGTACAGCAGAGGTCTGCCTAGCGTTTCTTTTCTGCCGACAACGTCGATCAACCCCAATTTTGTCAGCATCCCTAAAACGTAATCGGAACCCACACCCCTCAGGTCTTCTATTTCCAACCTTGTGACAGGCTGTTTATAAGCTATGATCGCCAAAACCTGCAACAGCGTTTTACTCAGTTCCCTTTCCTTTGTTTCCATCAAGATATCGGAAAGAACGCCGCCGTAAGCGGGATTGGTTTCGAATTGATATGAATCGTTAAAGCGGATCAATCTGACGCCGCGTTCCTCGCCGGAGTAGCGTTTTTCCAATTCCTCCAGCGCTTTTTCGATATCCTTCGCGTTGTAATCTCTTAGTCCGTTGACCAACGCCCTCTTTGATATTCCCTTTCCGGAAGCAAAAATTATTGCCTCAATTATATCCGTCAGCATCCGTGAATGCGTCCTCCTCGAAGTTAAATTTGTCGGTATCGGGTCTGTGAGTCAGGTAAACTTCGCCGAAACCTTCCTCCTGCATTACCTCGGTAACCTGTTTTTTTACCAACTCCAACACCGCCAAAAAAGTGTTGATTATTTCCAATTTGGAATAGCCTTCTTCGATAAGCTCGTCCAAAGTCAGCTTTCCGCGCTCCCTTAAGATATGGACTATGGCGATCATTCTGTCGGAAACCGAAAAGCGCTCTTTCGGAATCATTTTTTCCGGAGCCGCCTTTTCGCGGATCTCGGCGTTTTCCAACATCTGTACGAAAGCCGCGACCAGCTTATCCAAAGAAAAGTTTTTGATGACCAATTTGTAGTCGTCTTCGGAAAATACCGGCTCACGGTAGAACCTGTTAAGCCTTTCCATTTCTCCCAATTTTTCCGAAGCCTCGCGCAACAGCTTATATTCGTTGACTCTGGCGATAAAAATTTCTTGATTTATGTATTCGTCGTCCTCGTAATAATCGTCGTCCTCGAACACGGGCGGCCGCGGCAGCAACGATCCCGATTTCAACAATAACAGAGTCGCCGCCAGCACCAAAAAGCCGCATATCTCGTCATAGTCTTTTTCTTCGGCTTGCAACGAGGAAACATAGCTTAGATATTGATCGGTTATCTTTGACACAAAGATGTCCTTTATATCCACGCTTTCTTTTTTGCACATATCCAACAGCACGTCCAACGCAACGTCCTCGTCATACAGATGATAGCTTAACGACGATATGCCGCTTCCGTTTATTTCTTCTGACGGGAACAGTTCGCTTGCAGAATTCATAGCTGCGTCGTTTTCTGCCGATTCATTTGTTTCTACGAAATTTTCGTCCATATTTTCGACCATACTACACCTGCAAAAAGATTCTCAGCGAAGCTCTCTCGACCAACCCCATCAAATCGTATATAACGGAGTTGAACATTCCGAAAATATCCAGATACCATAATCCCAGCGCGTCGAATACGTTAGACAGCAGGATCAGTCCCAACAATACGAATACTCCGTAACGCACCATAAAGTTCCTGTATCCCGTAGCTTTCGGGAACAGCGTTGCGACTATGTTGTAACCGTCCAAAGGATAAATCGGCAACAAATTGAACAATGCCAGCATAAATCCGAACACTATAGCGAATTGCAATAAATAGTAAACGAAATATTGCAAATACATTATCAGCGGATTCGACGTAAACGCAACGTACAGTAACGGCTTCAGCAGGAACAACAATAACAGCCCTATCCCTGCGGTTAAAAGGTTCGCCGTAACTCCTGCGGCGGAAACCGTCAACATACCGCGCTTGTACTTCGTAAAATTATTCGAATTGACGGGTACCGGCTTTGCCCAACCGAAACCGACCAACAACATCATCAACAAACCTATCGGGTCGAAGTGCTTGGCGGGATTCAACGTCAGCCTGCCCGCAAGTTTAGCGGTGTAATCTCCGTTTAGCTTAGCTACTAAAGCGTGCGAAAACTCGTGCAAAACAATAGCCGACACCGCGGCAAGCACGAATGCTAAAATTAGTATTATCTTGACGACGAAATCGCCGTCGATCATCATTACTTGGTATATAAACATCTGTCGCGCAACATGCAGAATTTTCTCTCTGCATTTTTATTATATATATATCTAAAGCGGCAGTCAATACCGGTCAATAATTTTTACTTATTTTTTCATAAAATTTATATTGTTTATAAATATAGATTTTTCAAAGATTAAGGCGCGGTTTCCCGCGCCTTAGTTAAAAATTAGCCGATATTTTGTTCAAAGTCAAATTCCCATGAACCAATTGCGAATTATCCTTTGCAAGGAATCGGAAAGGCTCATCTTTTCAACGTCTTCGGTCAAGATCAAATCGGCTTCGCACTTCACGTCCTTGGTAACGGATGAAACCAACCTGACGACGCCCACTCGATCGCCTGCCTTTAACGGAGCTTTCAAGTCTTTAAAAATATCGTATTCAACGGCATATTCGCCCTTATCGCCGCGCTTTTCCAACACTTTCAGATCTCTTGCCGCGCTGACGGAAATGCTATCGTTCTTTGCCCCCTTAACGTCGGCGTCGATCAAAACCGCTTCGCCCTTTTTCATATAGCTGACGGAATTATAGTTTGCAAAGGCATAATTGAACAAAGCCGAAACTTCCTTATTCCTGACCGCAGAGCTTTCAGCGCCCAAAACGGTTGCTATCACTCGCATATCCTGCCTTTTAGCCGTAGCCGACAGACAATACATGGCGTCCGAAGTAAATCCCGTCTTGCCGCCGTCGCATCCGTCGTAAAATCTGACCAACTTGTTGGTATTTACCAATTCAGACACCCTGCCGCCGGGATGCGTGAAATTTTCGATATATATCTTCGAATAATTGAAATAAACGGGGTGTTTTATAAGGTAGGAAAGCATCTTCGTAACGTCCCTCGCCGTCGAATATTGCCCTTCGCCGGGCAGTCCCGTGACGTTAACGAATTTTGTGTTTTCCATACCCAATTCGACGGCTTTTTCGTTCATCATTTCAATAAACGCCTCTTTCGAACCGGCGATTTCTTCCGCCAAAGCGACCGACGCGTCGTTAGCCGAAGCCACCGTTACGCCAAGGACCAGATCGCCGATTTTATACACGCTGCCGGCGTCCAAAAACATCTGAGAACCGCCCATTCCGGCAGCCTCGTCGCTGACGGTAATTTCCTTATCCAAGGTTAGATTCCCCTTGTCGATCTCGTCGAAAACCAACGATAAAGTCATGATCTTAACCATGCTGGCAATGGGATATCTGCCGTCCGCGTTCCTTTCGAACAGCACTTCTCCCGAATCGTAATCGATCAAATACGCGGCGCGCGAAGAGTATTCGCTTAGCGCCTTTTCGCCCTTGGCACAAGCCGATCCGCCCGCGCCGAATAACGCGAAGCCCGCAACCAATAAAGCAATCAAGCCCAATATCGCGGGAACTTTGCCGAAAGCCGAAATAAGTTTAGATTTTTTCATATTACTCACCTCGAACTTAGTTTCCGTATAAAACGCTTTTTTATTCTCGGTTTTTTTGGTGAGTAAAAGTAAAAATCTATTGTAAGAAAACGGCTCGATTTTGGTTTTTATTTAACGAACAGCAGTAAAATCAAATAAAAAATTAACCAATATATCAACGTTACGGTCAGATTCAAAAACAGTATCGGCTTGAATTTGCTCCACAGCGCGGCGGCGTTACACTTCAAAGGCAAGCGGCTTTTTCCGCGCCCGGAGGACAAAACTATAGGCTTTATTTCCACCGTCAAAACGGTAAAACATATCAAACCCACCGCAAGCATCGGCACCACAAACAAACATAAATATATTAACCCCGTAGCCGGTTGAACGGCTATAGCGCCAAAAGCGCGCCTGAAAAATATGTACGAGGTTATTCCGGGTCCGACGTACACGGCGGCATAAAACGAATAAATCGTAACGGTGCTGAAAAACAACGCCCCGTAAACTGCGGCAAACACAATCAAAATGCGAAAAAACTCGGGTAGCGGCGAAGTCGATCCGCCGACCATAACGTATACGAAATTGCTGGTCGAGTCAACCGACGAATAATCGACGGCAAGCGCCGCCAAAACGCCCAAAGCAAAAGACCCCACTATCAAATAAAAATGGTATTTATTTTCGGAAATATTGCTTTTTAAGTCGGAAAGCAACTCTTTTATGTAACAGCCGAGTTTAGCTAACATACTCAAAAATATGCGCTTTCTCGGCAAAATATGCTATATTGCTTATCCTATTTTCAGCCACTCCGCATATATTCCGTAGCCCAGTATCGGATCGTTGATAAATACGTGAGTAACGGCTCCGACAAGTTTTCCGTCCTGTATTATCGGCGACCCCGACATACCTTGTACTATTCCGCCTGCGGCGTCCTTTAAATCGGGATCGGTCACTCTGATAACCATACTTTTTATGCCGGGCTTTTTCTGACCCGAAACGGTAACTATCTCGACGTCGTATTCGCTGGGAACGCTCCCGGAAAGAGTAGAATAAACTTTGGCGCTGCCGGGCATTACTCCGGAAGAATCCAACGGCACTTTCGGACGGCTTGAATAAAAGTTTTTATCGGTTATTTTGCCGTAAATACCAAAATCCGTGTTCTTTTCTATCGTTCCAATGGGTTCAGAATTCGGATTAAAAACGCCCTTTAACGAGCCCGGTTCCCCTTTTACGCTCTTATGCACTCCGAGGATGTTGCAAAAATAAAATTTGCCCGTGTCGAACAATCCGTCGCAGTCCTCCGAATCGGAAATTTTATGCCCCAAAGTGCAAACCGAACCGTTTTCTTTTACAAAAGTTACCGTTCCTACGCCGCTGATACCGTCTTTGACGATCAATCCTATTTTGGGACTGCCCGTACCCGCGTCGATAACGGGAGTGATTTGACCGCTGATTTCCTTGCCGTTTCTGATAGCTTTATAACTTACGGCGCCGCCGGCGTCATGAATGGCATCGGCAATATCGGCAACGGTCTTTAACGGCTTTCCGTTCAGTTCCGTCAGCATATCCCCTTTTTGAATACCTGCGTCCTTTGCGGGAGTGGCGGTTCCGTCCTTTGTGACGATCACGACAAAGTCCTTTGCTACAGGCGAGGACGATTGCAGATCCAAGCCTATCGGCATACCGCCAAGGTATACGCTTTCGGCGTCGGCATAAGCTTCCGATTCGGTAAAAGCGCCCGGGGCGCAAAACAATACTGCGGCAAAAACCAGCGATATAATCAGTGACAAAATTATAGGCACGTACCTTACACCGTGCCGTTTAAATTCAAACATGGCAAATACCTCTACACGCTATTTTGCGATTTTCAGTGCATTATATTCGCCGTCGAGTATTCTAAAATAAGGTAATTTTTAAAATAGTCGCCAACATAAAAACGCTATTTTATCGATGATTTATAATTGTTTGCCCATTTTTTCAGCTCTTTTGCATTTTCGGTGGAAAGCGACCCGGGACCTACCGCGCCCATCAATCTGACCACCTCTTCCAACTCGCCCTTTTCGTTCAAACGGGTGATTTCCGTAAACGTGTGACCGTCGTGTTCGTGCTTTTCTATCAGGTAATGTATATCCGCCATCGCTCCTAACTGAGCAAGGTGCGTGACCGCTACTACCTGCCTGGAACGTGAAATATCCGCCAACTTCATGGCGACCACCATTGCGATCTTGCCGGAAATTCCCGTATCGATCTCGTCGAAAACCAAGGTATCGATGTCTTCCAATTCGGCGGTTACCCTCTTTAATCCCAACATGAACCTGGAGGCTTCGCCGCCGGAGGCTATCTTTGCCAAAGGCTTCATCGGTTCGCCCAGGTTGGGAGAGATCAAAAATTTGACCGAATCAATGCCTGTTTCGGTCAAGCCGTTTCCGTTTTCTCCGGGTTCGTCGGCATATATTTCTACGGCAAATTTAGCGTTTTTCATGCCAAGATCGACCAGATTAGCGGTAATGGCTTTTGCAAAATTTTCCGCTGCCGCCGCCCTTGAATCGTGCAATTTTCTTGCCGTTTCGCATGCTTCGGACAGAGCTTTTTCGCGTTCGGCTATTAAAGACTCTATCGTTTCTTCCGCGTTTTCCAATTCGGAAAGCTCTTTTTCGGCTTTTTCCAAATATTCGGGAAGATTTTCGATACTGCCGTAACGGCGTTTTATGCGCCTGACGTCCTCCAAACGCTTATCAACCGCGTCGGCTTCGGCGGGATCCATATCCAAAGAATCGGCTTCTGTCCTTAATGCGGAAGAAATGTCGTCTAATTCTGTGGAAACCCCCTCCAAAC
>DVNF01000144.1 GCA_018714575.1 Candidatus Stercoripulliclostridium merdigallinarum | reverse complement strand
GGACCTCGCCTGACGTAATTTTTACGCCGCCGGGCACTATGTCCGAAGTCATTCTGCCCGAAGTCACAGCCGCAAGTTTCGAATCGAAAGCCGTCAGCACGTCGATATCGTCGGAAATTATGCCGTCGTATTTATAGCTTTTACCGGCTTTGGTATAGGAGCTTCTCAGCGGAACGTAAAAGGCTCCGACGGGTCTTAGCCCCGTCCTTTCCGCCGCGACTTTCAAATAAATGGCGGATTGCAACTTTTTCCCGTAATATATTCCCGATATGTCCCACGATTCGCTGCCTGTCTTGTAATCCAAAACGGCAACGGAAGCGCCGTCAGCGTCGACTCTGTCGATCTTCCCGCGCAGATAAACGTCGGAGTCTTCGCCCGTCAGGCGCAACGGCTTTCCGTCGTCGAAACCGAATTTCATTTCTACTGCGACGGGTTCGAAATCGCCGCTTAGAACGCTGTCGGTCAGCTTTTTCATCGAATGGATCAACGATTTTTTCAAACTGTTCAGCGTGGCTTTGGAGATATTCCCGGCGTTTTTCCCCGCCTCTTCCGGGACGGATCGGGCAATCGATTCGCGCGCCGCCCGCAACTCCTCCGGGTCGGCGGTATGCACTCTGTTTTTAAACCTGCCGAAATACAGCTCCATCGCCCTATGCGACAGTATCCCTATGTCCGGCGGGCGCAATTTGCCTTCTTCGCGCTCCTTTAACGCGATCCCGTACCTCAAATAGTACCTGTACGGACAGGCATAATAACATTCTATCTGCGACACCGAGGAGATCGGATCCTTCCCCTGCCCCAAAGATTCCCTCATCGGCACCCGTTCGGGAGAGGAATCGGACGAAACCTTGGGCTGCAGCCCCACTGAATCCAATGCCTTTTCTATTGCCGTGCGAACGCCTTTCGATAGCTTTTCACGATACATCAGGTATCCGAATACCGCGTTTTGGGGACTTGAAATAAAATCTTCCACGCTTTCCGCATCGGTCAATTTCTCTGCGGAGAACCTGTCGGACAATTTGATTATCGGCGTAGACGTCCTTTCGGACAGCTCGGTTATCACCGATGACGGCTTTAAAATTCCGCTGTCCGAACTCATGGGATAGCCAAAGTATATTCTGTCTGTTTTCGAAAACAGCTCGGTTACGGCGAATTGTTCCTCGCGCATGCTGTCGTACGGAGTAGGATATAATTTTATCCCGACGCCCTCTAATCTGACCGCGTCCGCGGCGGAAATCACCGAACGGAAATTATGCTTTGCCGGCAGAGCGCCTTGGGTCGCTCCTATTATAAATAGCGCGCGCGTACCATATATATATCCCGAACGCAACTCACCCACGAATACCGAATCCAACGACCGCGGTATCAGCGCCAGCTCCTCTGCCGCGACCATGGCGTCGAATGCCGAACGGAATTGTTCGATTCCCTCTTCGTGTTCGCCGCACAGTCGGACGTATTCCGCCATCAGCTCTGCTATTTTGCCGCCGGCACGCGTATTAGCCTCTACCAGGTTGTCCTCTATACCCTCTACTGCGGCGCTCAGCAGTCGGGAAAACTTTTCGTCGGTCAGCATTTCAGCCACGGCTTCGGCATAGCGCGCGGCGACTTTTTTAGTACGGAAAGGCTCTGCCACGGCGACCAATGCCTTACGCAGCTCCTCGAACTCCTCGCCTTCGCCGTCTAACGGCTGCAAAAACGCGTCAAAGTCCTTGTTCGCTTTCAATATATAGTTTTCGAATCGGAATTTTTGATCTTCGTCCCATTCGAATAAGGGCGATTTTAACAGTCGAAAGACTTTGTCGCGCCTGAAATTGAAACGCACCGCGTCGGTGATCGCTACGATATATTTTGCCGGCAGAGTGTCTTTCAGAGGGTATCTTAGGTCGATATATCGCGGGATCGAGTATCTGGCGAAAACCTCGTCCAGCTCCTTATTATGCTCCGGCTCGGCGTTTATTATGGCTATGTCTTTATATCGTAAGCCTTCGCGCCTGACCAAGCGCACTATTTCGCGCGCGACGGCGTTAAATTGTTCAAAAATATCGGCTTCGCCGAACAGCACGACTTCGCCGTTGTTTCTGACGGTGGTTTCCGTTCCTGAAAACATATTTTCGTGCAGGGTTTTAAATGGCTCAGCCAATCTTTCGCGCGCCCAGACGGGTTTAGCGACGTCGACTCCGCGGTCGCGCGCGTAATTTAGCAATCTGCGGATCGAATCGTCGGGGTACAGCTCGGCGTTCGGCAAGCCGAAACCGTTCAACAGCGCCGCCGTCACGTTGCCCGTCAAAGAAAGCTCCGTCAGGATCTTTATTTGGATCGCGGACAGCGAATCGAACCCCAGAGCGAATACGTTTACGCCCCTCAGGCGAGGGTTGGAAGGTATCTCCTCGGCAAAGCGTTCCGCACGGGACGTGCCGTCCAAGCCTTCTTTTTTCAATTCTTCCAAGTATTTAGCGTAAACTATGGCAATATCGCGGTTTTTCCGCAATGTAGCGCAGTCGTCCAAGTCGCTTTCCGCCGCCTGTAACATTTCCGGCGTAACGCCGTTCAGGCGCATGGAGGTGACGACCGCGAACATTTCGCCGGCAAAGCCTTGAACCCCCACAACTTTTGCATAATGTTTCAACTCGCCGGCGCAAGCGTTTATGGCGCGTTTCATTATCAAAACGCCGCCTTCCTTGCTGAGCACTTCCGCCCCGGTTTCCTTCGACGCCAAACGCGAAAAGCCGGTGACTTCGATGTCAAAGGTGGCTTTTAGCCCGGTTTCTTCCATGACGGTTTTTTCGACGCCCAAGGTATACGAATCGGGCACCAGCACGATTTTACGTCCGGGTGTCCTCTTCAGCCTTTCGAAAACGGCTTTGGCGGCGCCTTTAGAAGTGTCCGAAAAAATTACGTTCAGCATTTAAACATTTAAACCTTTAAACCTTGTTAGACCTTTTTAAAAGTTATCAGCGGCCTCAGCCCTTGTTCGGAATAGACGGTGACGTCGGTCAACGTCCCGAACCTGTCAACGACTCCGCAGTTACCCTCTTTTCCGGCGGAGTCCAGCCACCACGAAGCCGTATTGCCCAAAGCTTCGCCCGCGTTTATATCGGGCTCTGCGGCGACCAACAGTTCCGAAGCCGCCGCCGCGTAAAACTGTACGGGATCGTCGGAATATACGTCCACATAGCTTTTCGCCTCCGAAAGGGTCATCAGCCTGATAGAAATTATATTGCTCCTTTCCGCATCGGAAAAGGTGTTCGTCAAAAAGTCCCCCTCCAAATAAGTTTTCAGACTCGAATTGTCGTAATCGTAGCCGATGCCTGCGCCGGAATTCGGCAGGTTAAAGTAGCGATATTCGTAAATCACCGCCGGGATCAGCATTGCTTCGGTATCCGTTTCGTTTATAAGTCTGAATTTCAGGGGCGCTTTTTTGAAAAAACAGCTTTGCCCTTCCGTCAAAGTCATGCCGCCCAAGCTCCTGCCGGCGGTGTCGTCCGTAACTTGAACGCGGAGGTATTCGGTCCCGGCATAATTATAAACTTCGTCCTGACCGGTCAACATACCGTCGTCGTAAAGGTTGGACAGCACTCTGTTTAAATCGACTCCGACAAATGCGGAATACGCGCTGCCCAGATACGTATAAGTTTTTCCGTTTTCCGTAACGGTTTCAAAAGGAAGTTCGGCAGTTTCGTTATCCGAAGGTTGATCGTCCCCGACGGGAGGCGGATCGTCCACGCAACCTGCCGCAAATATCGTTATCAAAATCAAAGCGACTATCGCCCAAATCAGCTTTTTCACTTCACTATTATACAACTATTTTAAAATATATACAATAAGGAATTTAGCCGGCTTCGCCCTACTCGTTTTCCCGAATAACTTATACGAACATATAAAAAGCGCGCATTTTTAAATGCGCGCTTACTTCGATCCTCGAATTGCCGCGGCGTTAAAGCCGTACCGCGTTACTTCGCGGTGAATGCGTCCATTATTTGCTGTTTACTCCATTCGGCGTATTCGTCGTCGGCTGTGGTCAAAGTCTTGCCGCCGGCAGTGATCACGAAAGCTCTGCCGATATAATTTTTCAATACTTCCGTCGGCATGGCGTCGGCATAAGCTATCTTTTGGCTGTCCGTCAGCGCGGAATCGTCGGCAGGATAGGTGCGGACTATGGAACATTGCGAAAATTGCCTTTGGGCGGTATGCCCGTCGCCGATCTTTGCATAAGACAAACCTGCCGCAGCGAAATATTCGCCGTAATCGGGATCCATCAGAATATAACAAGTGTTGTCTAAAAGAATTTCACGGATCTCGGGGGATATGGCAAGATGCAACGCCGAACCGTTATAAGAATAATAGTCTATCGCTATACCGGCAGCCGCCAGCTCTATGATGGCTTGGGCGTATGCCATACCGGGACGGTCGCCGGGCATGGGTTTTCCCGACCAACGTACCGTCAAGCCCGAATTGTACATATCCACGGACGTGCCGGCAATGCTCATTTTGACTCCGAAGAACGTGTCGTCCATCGTAAGTCTGTCGGGGAGTTTGTCCGCGGAGATCTGAGCATTCTCGCCTTGCGACACTTCGTGCAAAAGGAACGCCCCCGAAGCTAATAACTGTCCGCCCATCGAATGCGCGGTAAAACGGATCTCCGATTTGCCGAAATCGGCGGGCAACCTGTTGACGGCGCGTATATAATCGGCGGCGAACAGTTCTCCCATGGAATATTGCATCGGATAATCGTGTTGCACGCCGTCCGAATCCGCCCAACGCACGTTGGTGGGTCCGTTCGTCGCCCAAACTTTGGATTCTATATTCCAAAACATTATGCTTTCCGCAGTAAAACGCGCCCAATTATATATGCCTACGTTCCAGCCTTGGTCTATCCAAAGTTTCAACGTCTTTACTTTTGCATAGTCGGTACCTGCCGGCAGTCCCAATTCCTCGGCAGAGCCGATAACCGGATTTACAAAGTATTGCTCTACGCTCGTAGCTCCGTCGATCATCATGCCGTGAATATTAACTACAGTAGGCTTCGAGGTGTCGATTATTGCGGCGCCCTCTTCCGAATCGGCAGGAACCCAAACGACTTCGCCGTTTTCGTCGACGTCGATCCAATACAAGCCGGTTTCATACAATTCGGATTCCAACTTGTCGTTTTCCTCGGCGCTCAGTTCGGGGTCGTCGACATATTGCAAATAAACGTCTTTTGCATAATCGGGGTATTCCTCCGCGTACATAGCCGGATCGGCAAGCGTTGCTGTTTCATCAGAAGGTCCGTCTTTGCGGCCGTCGATCAGTCCGTAAGTCCCTACCGCGACCAAACAAACCACGACCAAAAAAGCAATGGGAAAAGCCAATTTTTTTGCCATGAATCCGCCTCCGAACAAAAAATTCTCTGCAAAAGTAATTATATCATACCGTATATTAAAAATCTACCCCCAAAAATCGGCGATCAAAGGGGGTAAAGGAAAATCTTTTATAATTTAAGATATTTACGGTTTTTAGTCGGAGCTTTTAGATAAAATTCAATATCTCCGACGGCTGATAAACGATATTATTTGCTCCGGCGTTGCGCAATGCCAAAGCGCCTTGAAAGCCCCAAGCGCAAAACGCGCCGCGGACCCCGGCGTTATTTGCCGCCATGACGTCGACGTCGGAATCGCCTATATACAAGGTTTCCTCCGGTTTACGACCCAACGCCGATAACGCACGATATATCATATCGGGCTTAGGCTTCAGCGGATAATCGGGACTGCCGCCTACAACAACTCCGAACGTTTCGGGAAAGAACGTCGAAACAATGGTTTCCAGCGGTATTTGCGCCTTGTTGGACACGACTCCCAAACTTAGACCTGCGGCGGACAGCCTCTGCAACAGCTCCGGTATCCCGTCGTAAGGACGGGTATGCACCGTCAGATGAGCGCGGTAATATTGTTGAAAATATTGTTCGGCATCCTTAATATAGTTTTCCTTACCGTGCGGCAAAGCAAGTTCTATCAATTTTAAAGAGCCGTTCCCGACAAAATGTCTGACGTCTTCGTCCGAAGGCGGAGGACAATTAAAATTCACCATAGCCGCCTGAACCGCCCTGGCAAGGTCCAACAAAGTATTGCACAAAGTGCCGTCCATATCGAACAATACGCATTTGATCTGTTTTTCCATGGCTAGATTATACCGCCGACGGCAAAATAAAGCAATAAAATCATAGCGCGTGATAACGATAAGCCTATAAAAATCACGGTTTCAAGCTATGACGATTGAATTTTTGATAAAATACAATATTAATTCACACAATTTTCAACTTCCGTATACCGTTATTTTCAAAAATCGTTGCTAATATATAGGCGTCGTAGGAAATACGACGACACTGAATCGATACACAGCCCTATTTAAAACGCTTGCAGGGCATCGGATAAAGTGTAAATCAAATTAAATTTCTCAATCCCTCCTCCACAAATGATATACTAAGGCCGGCAAGCGGGCCTTTTTTTATATTTTCCTGCCCGAGGGAAAGTTTATATAATGTTATTAGACGAAAAAAGTTAGTAGTCTAAAATACATTTGCACACGCAAGAACGTTTTTATAAGGATAAAAGGATTGTCGGGCAGGAAAATATATACCGCACCTTGCTGCATTATTTGCGCGCTTACGGGCGAAAACCTAATGCTTAAATACGCTCGGTCGAGTACCTTCGTACA
>DVNF01000143.1 GCA_018714575.1 Candidatus Stercoripulliclostridium merdigallinarum | reverse complement strand
AAAATTTCGGGTGCTTTTTCATGAATTCGATTGCTTCGTCGTGTCTGCCGTATTTAAAGCATAAAGAAATGTAATATGCGGTTGCAGGGAAGGCTACGGACGCAATAATATGATAATTCATCGCTTTTTTGAAGTATTCAATGCTTTTTTCTACGTCTTCGCCTTTTAAAGCCGACAGGTATCTGTTGCCGTCTTTTTGGCGAAATAATATTGTAAGTATCAATATTATTATTGTAACGCAGGTCAAAGTTATTAAGATTGCATCCATCGCAGAACTAAACGCCGCATTTGCGTCTAATCCTTTGATTTCTCCGACGATACTTAGTAACAATGCGGCAACTACTATGATCAAATATGCTATTCCGAAAACGATCGATTTCATTGTATTTGCGGAACGTGCCTGCGTTTCGGCGGGGTTGCCGATAGCGGGCGCTTAATCCGAAAAATCTCCTTTAAGATATATTAATTTTATCACCTGTAAAACAAAATGTAAATCCCGGATGATCGTGTATAAAAATTAATGCATCATACAAAATAGTTATATCAAGAGGAGGATAACGAAATGGACAAAAACATTGTTAAGACCGGCGAAAAACCCGGAAGCGGTTGCTACAGCTGCACCAATTGCCACACGAAGGTTTCCCTTGGCACTGACGACAAAATGCCGCCTTGCCCCAGCTGCTCTAACGACAGCTTTACTCCCTGCAATCGCTAACAGATTAATAGATCGCCTTTGGGCGATCTGTACATATTTATACATATTTTGTATTTTTCCTCGGTTATGTGAATAAAACGTGAGTTTATATTGATACTTTTCGGTCAATGTTGACTTTTCGCGCGCGCGCATTTATAATTGAAATGATTAAACAGAGGAAAATATGTCATCCAAAAGATTACTTTTTATTATATTGATATTAGCCGTAATATTATCCTTATCCCTGGCATTAACCGCGTGCAATACCGAGGAGTTGTCTGTAGTTTTCATGATAAGCGATTCTGACGTATACACTACGGTTTCGGTAAATAAAGGCTCCGCGCTTGGCGGTTTGCCGTCACAGCCTAAACGCACAGGCTATGATTTTAGCGGCTGGTATTTCGACAACGGTTCATGGACGCAGCCTTTCGGCGGCGATACAAAGGTTGTGGAGAGCGTTACCGTATATGCGCATTGGGTGAAATCGCAAACTCAAGTAACCGAAAATTGCAGGGTCATATTCGATTCGCGCGGCGGTTCCGTCGTCAGCGATATAATTATAAAAAGCGGAGAAACCTTAACTTTGCCTGCCGCTCCCGAACGCCCCGGATTCGTTTTTTCGGGTTGGTATCCTAATTTGGAATTTACTCCGGGAGAGCAGTTTACGGGCGGAGTAATACATACGAATATGACATTGTATGCTTATTGGTTGCCTGTAGCCGACGAAGCCTATTATACGGCTACAAACGGTATTATTACTTCCGTTACCGCGGAAGGGCAAAAGCTTACCTCCGTAACCTTACCGTCCGAACTGAACGGAGTAGCCGTTAAAGGTATAGGCAACGGATTGTTTAAAGGCAATAAAAATCTGACAGAAGTCACTTTCCCGGACGGATATACTTCTATCGGCGACGAGGCGTTTAAAGATTGCACTGCGTTAAAGCGAGTTAATTTTGTCGATTCGATATCGTCTATCGGTATCTCGGCTTTTGAAAACTGTTCGGCATTGACTCAAATTCAGTTACCCGCAAGTATAGATACGGTAGCCGAAAGATGCTTTTACGGTTGTTCTTCCGTCAGCAAAATAAACTTCGGATTTAATTCTAACGTAACTTCGATAGGTAAATTGGCGTTTTATAATTTGACCAAATTAGAAAATATCGGTATACCCAACGGGGTTACCTCGATAGGCGACGAAGCATATAAATATTGTTTCTCCGCCACGTCCCTGACTTTCGGCGACAGTATCGGGACGATAGGGAAACAAGCGTTTCTTGGAGATTCGAAGCTGAATGCGATAAGTCTGCCGAATACCGTTACCTCGATAGGCGAAGGAGCATTCCAGGGCATTACAAACGCAAAGTCAATTACTATCGGTTCGGGGGTGACCGAGATCCCCGCCAACGCTTTCAGAGGCGCAAAACAATGCGTAGAATTAATTATAGGTAACGAAGTTGCTTCTATAGGCGATAACGCCTTTTACGGGATGAAACATATCGAAAACGTAACTTTACCCGGCGGATTGTCTTCGATAGGTGATTCGGCGTTCTATGGCGCGTTAAGATTAAAATCCGTCAATTTGGAGGATACCTCCGTCACCGAACTTTCCGACCATGTTTTTGAAAACACCGCCTCCTTAGCCACAATAAACTTATCGAGGATATCCGTGATAGGCGCTTCTTCTTTCCAGGCTTCAGGACTGACGGAGGTGGATCTATCTAATATTTCAGACGGTTCGGATCATACGGGGCTTGGCGCCAGGGCATTTGAAAACTGTGAAAAACTGACTTCTGTGACTTTTTCGGACGGAATAAAAAAGATACCGGCATATTGTTTTAAAGGGTGTATTAAACTGACCGAAGTCGGTTTGCAGGATATCGAAAGCATTGGTACCGAAGCTTTTGCAAACTGTGTTTATATAATTAAAGCCGACACGGCAAACGACGATAATGCACAAACGACGGCTTACGGCGGACTGACAAAGGTAACGTTTGGAGACAGACTGACCGAAATTGACAACCGCGCTTTTTCTAATTGTCGCGCGTTGACTGAAATTACTCTGCCCGAATCGCTTTCGTATGTCGGAACAGACGTATTCCAAAACACTTTGGTTTTGCAGTCGGTAGAAACGACGGGCGAAAATTATCGATATTCCATAGGCTACGTCGACGATTGGGCGGTAGCGTTTTCCTATTCCGAAGTTACGTCTGAAACAGTAGAGGGCGAAACCGAAAATTCTGCCGAAACCGTCCCCGATTTCACGGTGCAGTTGCAAGCCGGCACCGTTGGTATAGCTTACCGCTTGTTTACGACGAACAAAGATATAACTGCCGTTGAAATTCCTCTGTCGATGAGGCACCTTGGAAAGGAAGTATTTGCCGGTTGCGTAAATCTGAAGTCCGTTATTTTTACGGGCGAAGCAACAGGCGGAAATATGGAAATTCCCGAATCGGCATTCGAAGGTTCTGTCAATTTAACCTCAATAACTTTACCGGAAAGTGTGACTATCATAGGAAATTCGGCATTTGCCGATTGTGAAAATTTAACAGCGGTAACTTTTTCGGGAAACAATCTTCTGTCTATCGGCGACGACGCATTTGTCGGAACGAAGTTAGCTTCGATTGCTTTGCCGGCTTCGTTGGAAACGATAGGAAAGAATGCTTTCAGGGCTCTTGAAACCTTGAAAACCGTTTCTACCACAGGAGATTCGGCGTTGAGCTCAATAGGCGATTACGCTTTTGCCGGGGCAGGTATTACCTCTGTAGCTTTACCGCAAAGCTTAGTTTCTATCGGAGAATATGCCTTTGCCGGCACTTCCGATTTGGAATCGGTGACTTTTGTCGGCGAACCTGCGAATTTGACGGTAATACGGACGGGAGCTTTTACCGAAAGCGGCTTGACCGAGTTTTCCGTTCCGAAAGCCGTGACAAATATAGAATTAGGCGCATTCGAAGGCGCTGCGGCACTCAGCAGAGTGACTTTTACGACAGATTCGTTATTAACCACCATAGGCGACCGCGCTTTCCGCGGGACCGCTTTGGATGCGATAACGCTCCCGACAGGAGTAAAGACAATAGGTAACCGAGCCTTCGAAAACTGTTCGGCATTGAAAGAGGTAACTGTTTCGGGCAGCGCGTTGGAAACTATCGGCGAATATGCCTTTACAAAGTGCGAGGCGCTTGTAAAAATTTACGCGGACGGATTTACTAAAGAGTCGTGGATAGCCGTGGAAAAAGGCAGAATGTGGAGCCACGATACCGACCCCGCGTTGGCCGTCGAATGTTCCGACGGCGCAGTCGATGAAAACGATACGCCGATAGAACAGCAAGTTTAAATTATTATTATTATATTGTAGGTTTATTATATGAAAGCGGTAATTCAAAGGGTTTACGGCGCCGAACTTTCCGTAGGCGGCGAAACGGTTTCAAAGATATCAAACGGCATGACAGTCTATTTCGGCGTAGCCAAGGGCGACGCCGAAACCGATTGCGAACGCTATGCAAAAAAGATAGCCAACCTTAGAATTTTCGAGGACGATAACGGCAAGATGAACCTTTCGGTAAAGGATATATCGGGAGAAATTTTATTGATCTCACAATTTACCTTGCTTGCCAATACCGATAGGGGAAACCGTCCTGATTTTTTCGGCGCGGAAGCTCCTGACCGAGCAAAAGTATTGTATGAGTATATGGGGAAGTGTTTGGAAGCCGAAGGAATTCCCGTAAAGTACGGAGTATTCGGCGCCGACATGACTATACTGCAAAGCAATGCGGGTCCTGTTACCATTATAATGGAATTGCCTAAAAAGTAGATTCAACGATCAAAAAAAGCCGCGGCATTATACCGCGGCTTTTTGCATTTAGCACTTTTAATATATTATTTATCCAATACGTCAGCCATCGAATACAGTCCGGGTTTTGCATTGACCAGGAATTTCGCCGCACTGACTGCGCCTTCCGAAAAGATACCTTTATTTTCGGCTTCGTGTTTCAAAGTGACGACTTCGTTGT
>DVNF01000142.1 GCA_018714575.1 Candidatus Stercoripulliclostridium merdigallinarum | reverse complement strand
ATGTGGTTTACTGCGATCAGCGGTTTGCCCGTGCCGAAAGCCAAGCCTTTTGCATAGGATACGCCCACCAACAGCGCGCCCAGCAAGCCCGCGCCGTAAGTTACGGCTATGCAGGAAATATCGTCCAAGGTCACTCCCGCCGTCCGCAAAGCTTCCTCCGTCAGGCTGTCGATTTGCAGGGCATGGTTTCGTGAAGCTATTTCGGGCACGACTCCGCCGAATCTGCGGTGGATCTCGATTTGAGAGCTGATGATATTTGACCTCACCTCTCTGCCGCGGGTCACGGACACCGCCGTTTCGTCACAGCTGGATTCGAAAGCCAGGATACAAAAATCGTTCCTGTCCCGTAGCGCGTTAAGTTTTTTCAAAGCATTTTCGTAGTAGTTCGTCATCTTGCAAAGGTTAATACGTATACGCGTTTTGCGCCCTGCTTTTTCAAAACCGCGGCGCATTCGGAAGCGGTGGCTCCCGAGGTTAATATGTCGTCTATCAGCAACACCGTCTTTTCGGACAGATCGGTTTCGGGCATTGCCGAAAAATTGCCTTTTACCGCGTTGAATCTGTCGGTAAAGCTAAGACGCGATTGATCCAATTTGTGTTTTGTGCGTAGCAGAAGTTTCCGATAGGGCATTTCTACCAGCTCCGAAAACTCTGCGGCGATCAGTTCGGTGTGATCGAAGCCGCGCTGCCTTAGCGTCTTTTTCGTGGACGGCACCGCGGTGACGAGATCGAACTTCAGCTGTAAGCCTTTTATGTAATTCGCCATATAATCCGCCATGTACCGTGCCAGAAAAACTTTTCCGCCGATTTTTAGGTCCAGAACGAATTTTCTTGCCAGGCCGTTGTAGTTAAAGGGTGCAACCGCGCGGTCGAATTCGGGAGTAAAAGCCGAACAACGGCGGCAGAGCCTGCCGACATAAATATTCGTACCGCATATCGCGCAGGTTTTACCCGTTTTGAAAGGCAAAGCTTCCAGGCATTCCGGGCACAACGATTGATCCCTGAATTCGGATCGCAGTTCCTTGCCGCAACCCAGGCAAACGTAACCTTCCGGGAACATCGTGCGTTTAAACGAGGCTATAAAGGATCTTAATGCCCCAACAAACTTAGCTTTTCCGTTGTTTTGCATAGAAATTCCTTTAACAGCGTATAACGAACGCGGATACTTTTATTTGCTATCATGCGGCGCAGAGTTTCCTCCGACCCCACCAAAACTACTGCTTGCTTTGCGCGTGTGACGGCGGTATACAGCAGGTTTCTGTTCAATAACAGACCGCCGCCGGGCGTCAAAGCTATGACGGCGATAGGGAATTCGGAGCCCTGGCTTTTATGAACGCTGACCGCGTATGCCAACATCAACGAATCGCGCTCGCCCGATTTGTATTCCGCGACTCTGCCGTCGTCGAAAGTTACCGTCAGAGTGCCGCGAACAACGTTCGTGATAATCCCCACGTCGCCGTTATAAACGCCGCTGCCTTTCTCCCCGTCCTTTGTCCATTCCAGTTCGTAATCGTTTACGGTGTGCATGACTTTGTCGCCGATACGGAAATCCAACGAACCTTCGATGACTTTGCCGTCAGGATTCAGCGCCTGTTGCAAAGCTTTGTTCAGGGCTTCGACTCCGGCGGGGGAGCGTTTTAACGGCGCCAGCACTTGTATTTCGGCGGGCGAAACGTGGAAAAACTGCGGCAATCGCTTTGTTACCAAAGTCACGACTTCGTGCGCAATATCTTCCGGAGCCGTTTTTTGGTCAAAGAAGAAATCGTCCGAATCGTTCTTTATGACGGGCATTTTGCCTTCGTTTATCCTGTGCGCGTTGATTACTATCAGCGAATTGGCTTCCTGGCGATGAATTTCGGTCAGGATATGCACGGGGACCAGCCCCGAAGCGATAATATCCGCCAAAATGTTTCCGGGAGATACGCTCGGCAGCTGATCTTTGTCGCCGACCAGGATCAGCTTTGCAAAAGTCGGCAGAGCTTTTAACAGCGCCGAAAAGACGTATACGTCAGCCATCGAAATCTCGTCTATTATAAACACGTCGCCCTTCAGCGGATTTTTTTCGTTGTATTTGAACGTCGGCCGTCCCGTGGACATATCCTGTCCCAACATCCTGTGTATCGTTCTGGCGTCTTCGCCCGTGGCTTCGGTCAGCCTTTTAGCCGCTCTGCCCGTAGGCGCCGCCAACAAAACTTCCAAACCTTCCGCGCGGCTCAGCTCCAACAGACATTTGATTATCGTCGTTTTGCCGGTACCCGGACCTCCGGTGATCACGGATACCCCCGAATTTACGGCTTTTGAAACGGCTTCGCGCTGCGTAGAGTCTAAATATATGCCGTTTTCCGCTTCGAAAACGTCTATTTCCTTTGACACGTCGTATTCGGCGGCGTCTGCCGCTTTCAGCAAAGAAACGATTTTTACGGCGATGTTGCGTTCGGCAAAATAGTTGACGTTCAGCGCATAAAAGGTACGTTTTTCCTCGCCTTCGCCGATAGTTTCGGACGCCAGATCGCCGTGTAAAACGGCGCGTTTCAATTCGGCGGCGACGGTTTCGGGATCTGCATCCAACAGCGCGGCGGCTTCGCGGACGACGTCGGCTTCCGGCAGGGCGGTGTGCCCCGACC
>DVNF01000141.1 GCA_018714575.1 Candidatus Stercoripulliclostridium merdigallinarum | reverse complement strand
GTCGGAGCCATTTGTCCGCCGGTCATGCCGTAAATAGCGTTGTTAATAAAGATTATCGTAACGTTTTCACCTCTTGCGGCGGCATGTACGATTTCGGCGGTACCGATACTTGCCAGGTCGCCGTCGCCTTGATACGCGAACACCACGGTGTCGGGGTGAGTGCGTTTGATGCCGGTAGCCAACGAAGGCGCTCTGCCGTGAGCAGCCTCTAACATATCGCAGTTAAAGTAGTTGTAAGCGAAAACCGCGCAACCTACCGGAGCTATACCTATAACGTTACCTTCGCAATTAATTTCGTCCAAGCACTCGGCAACCAGTCTGTGCGCGATGCCGTGAGTGCATCCGGGGCAATAGTGGAAGGGTACGTCTGTCAACATTTTTGTCTTTTTGAATACTACTGCCATACTTATTACTCCTTTTCAATGTAAGCGACGATGTCGTCCGGGGTCATGACGTTGCCGCCCGTTCTGCCGTAAAATTCTACCGGCTTAAGGCCGTTAACGGCAAGTCTGACGTCTTCTACCATCTGTCCCATAGAAAGTTCGACGGTGACGAAGCGTTTTACGGATTCTTCCTTTGCAACGGCATTCAAAGCCTTTTCGGGATAAGGATACAAAGTTATGGGACGGAACAAACCGACCTTCTTGCCGCGTGCGCGCAATTCGTTAACCGCGCTCTTTGCTATACGCGCCACCGTGCCGTAAGCCACGATAACCGTTTCGGCGTCTTCCGTCATGTACTCTTCGTACATCGTTTCGCGTTCTTTCAGTTGTTCGTAACGATCGAACAGTCTGTGGTTTACCACTTCCAAAGCGTCCGGTTCGATATACAACGAATTGATTATGCGCCTGTCTTTGCCTACGCCCTTGCCGTCACAAGCCCAAGGCTTCTTGGGGAAGGTGGCAGGATCTTTCATTTCGGGCAGTTCGACTGCTTCCATGATCTGTCCGATCATGCCGTCGCCCAAAATCATGACGGGCAAACGGTATTCGTCGGCTTTGTCGAAAGCGTTGTACATCAAGTCAACGGCTTCCTGAACGGTATGAGGTCCGTATACCAACATGTGGTAATCGCCGTGACCGCCGCCCTTTACCGCCTGGAAATAGTCGGATTGCGCGGGTTGAATGCCGCCCAAACCGGGACCGCCCCTGACCATGTTGACTATAACGCAGGGAAGTTCGGCTCCGCAAATATAGCTGATACCTTCTTGCTTCAGGGAAATGCCGGGCGAGGACGAAGAAGTCATCGCTCTGACGCCCGAACCTGCGGCGCCGTAAACCATGTTAATAGCGGAAACTTCGGATTCGGCTTGGATGAATACGCCGCCGACTTCGGGAAGCCTACGGCTAAGATATTCGGGAATTTCATTTTGGGGTGTGATCGGATAGCCGAAAAACGCCCTCATGCCGCCTCTGATCGCGGCTTCGGCAACAGCTTCGTTACCTTTCATCAGTTTTTTCATTTTTACTACCTCTCTACCGTGATCGCCACGTCCGGGCACATAACCGCGCACGACGCGCAGCCGATACAGTCGTCATTTACTACCTCTGCAATGAAGTATCCGTTTTTGTTGGAAACAGTTTCGGACAGCTTCAGGACGTTTTTCGGGCATGCGTTAACGCACAGTCCGCATCCTTTGCAGGTATCTACAGCAATAGTCACTTTAGCCATAAATCATCTCCAAAGTCAATTTTGATTTAGTGTATTATATCACTTGAATTTACACGCACGCAAGCGTTTAAAAATAATCGTTAAAATATTGTTTGCTATTTATTATCCGAACATTATCCGAATATTATCCGCCTCGCGCCTGTTGGTACATATCTCGGCACCTATAAAATTGAACATATTATTTTATTATTCGACCTGAAACCCGTCGGCAAAAGGCTTTGCGAAACAAAATTGTCTTGACAGAGGAAATCTGTTATTGTATAATTTCGATTGTGCTATATGGGGAGCTAGCGGTGCCCTGTAACCTGCAATCCGCTACAGCAGGATAGAACACCCACCGAGGCTTGTATTATGGGAAGCCGACGTCGGTAAGGGACGTTGATAGCAAGGTCTTGTGCAATTTCGTGTCGTGAACCGTGTCAGAGCTTGACCGCAGCAGCACTAAGCGATTCCGGGATGTGCCACGAGGAAACTTTGAAGTAGTAACCTGCCGCCGTGCCGATCCGGTAATATTTGTCGGAGTGGGCGCACTTTTATGAATTTTCATTGCCCGGAATTATAATTGGGCAAGCGTTTATAGATCGAAAATAGTAAATTTTTGAAAAGAGTTTGTCGCCCGTACAAACTTTTTTTATGCGGAAAAGATTGACGGGCAATGATAATTCATTAACCACGTCTTGATGAAGATTTCAGGCACTTTTACCGAAAAATGTCTTGGACGTATGTCGTAATAACAACCTCTAATGGTTCTACGGTTTCATATAATATCAACTTTGTATGGAATTACATTTATTAAACAGCAAAAGCGAATATCAAAGACGAGATTGCATAAGCAAGTATCGTCTGGGACAGTTTCAAAGTAAAAAATTTCGAATATTTCATACCCGCGTCGTTTAAAAAGTACATCGATTGCATATGGACGGAGCCGCCGCCGAAAGTCACTAACGCAGTGATCAGCGGCGCGGCGGAATTGACGGGAAGACTTTCCGACAACATTTTACTGCCCATGGTCATTTCAATCAAGCCCGTAGCAAAGGCTTTGCCTCCGCCCGTAGGCAAGAACGCCTTTTCCAACAAGTACCCTGCGGCGTTCAAAACTCCCGTTTCGTTCATCAGCGCCGCACCGACGTTGAAAACGATCATACATACCGCAACCGATAACGCCGCGTTGGCGGTTGCGCCCACGGCTTTGGAAAAAGCCGAAAAATAGTTTTCGTCGGCGGCGATCGTAATTTCCTTTGCGCCGCCGCCTCTGCCGAACAATACCCCGTTCAATACCGTCGCCGCGATATGGGAAATCAAAATTATCGCCGCCGCGCTTTCGCCTATGAATTTTACGCCTACCGTTCCCAAAACAAACAGCGGTCCCGTGGTCGAAGTAAACGCCGCGATCTTGCTTACTTCCTCTCTGCCTATGCATCCGCAATTATATAATTCGGTTACCGATTTAGCCCCTACGGGATACCCGGATAACAAACTCAGTGAAAACGCGTACCCTGCTGCGCCCGAACCGTTAAATAATATTGCCGACGGTTTTTTTAACGCTTTGAACAGTAGCTCCGCGCCGCCGGAATAGCTTAAAAAAGAAGTGATAAACGAAAACGGCACCAACGTCGGTAAGACGCTGTATAAAAATAAGTTTAATCCGCTTTCCGCCGCAGTAAGATACGGTTCGGGTTTGATCAGCATTTGAACGCATGCCGCCAAAAACAGCGCGCCGATAATCAGTTTTCCCTTTATCCTTCTCACGTAATAGCATAATGTCGGA
This sequence comes from Candidatus Stercoripulliclostridium merdigallinarum, assembly GCA_018714575.1. Taxonomy (GTDB): domain Bacteria; phylum Bacillota; class Clostridia; order Christensenellales; family DTU072; genus Stercoripulliclostridium_A; species Stercoripulliclostridium_A merdigallinarum. The sequence continues at coordinate 11,753 of DVNF01000141.1, read as the reverse complement.
AAAAACAAATTATGTATTTGCTTTTAAAATCTATCGGCTTCCGTTACATTCGGGATTTATCGAATTTCAATAAAATCCTTATTAAAACGCCGAAATCCCGCCGTTCGCGGGATTTCATGTGAAAGATTTTTTAAATCAACCGTTTTTTGCCTTATTTCAGGTTGTTCAATGCAGAGCGGATCAGCTTTAAGCTCTTCATCAAAGCGTCGTCCGATTGTTCCAACAAGCCTATCAATTCGTTTCTTGCGTCCATTCTGACTTTGGCGGCGTAAGCGTCGGCTTGACGACGGATCCTGTCGGCTTCCTCCTGCGCCTGTTTCAATAAAGCGTGTTCGTTCAGCAATTCGTTTGCGCGCTGTTCGGCTTTTTGAATGATGTCGCGCGCCCTGTTCGATTCGGCTTCCATACGCTTTTCCGAATCGCGTAAAATAATTTTTGCCTCTCTGACTGCTCCGGGAATTGCGGCGCGGATACCGTCCACCGCGGCGTAAATGGCTTCGGCGTCCACGGTGACTCCGCCGCCGAATATCGGGTGCTTTCCGTTTGCAAGCTCCCTTTCTATCTGCTGTAACAATTCTTCTATTTCATCCATCTGTCCGCCCTCCGCTTTTTCAAAGCGTGTCGTTAATACTCGTCCCGGTTCGTTTTCGGGTTTTTACGTTTGTCTAAATGCCTAAATGCGGATTTACAGTAATTTCGCTATGTCCTCGTCCACCAGATCGGCAACGTCCGCTTGTTCCGACAGCCTTTTCCTGACCTCGGTAGAGGATATGTCCGCGTCCTTTGCTACCGCAAACAACGTAACGACTCCGCCGTTATCGTAATTCCATTTCGCCATTTCCGATTCGTATTCGAAATCGGCGGCGTTTCTTAAACCCCTTACAATATATTTTATCTTATTTTGACGGCAGTAGTCAATAGCCAATCCCTCATAGGCGTCTATTCGTACTTCGAACGGGAATTTCCGTAGCGCTATCTTTGCCAACTTCATGCGCTTTTCCAAAGGCATGGACGGTTGCTTATCGGGATTGATCAAAAACACCACATGCACTACGTCGAACAGTTCCGCGGCGCGCTCGACTAAATATTCGTGTCCCAAAGTAAAGGGATCGAACGTACCCGTTACGGCGCATGCCGTACATTCCGCGGCTATCTCTACCACCGAGGCGCCGTAAGCGCGCGAATCGACTATTCTGTAGCCATCGGGCATTTCCGTCGGAGTATCTTCTCTGGCGCGCTCGATTATGATTTTGCCGCCCTTATTTAAAATTCCTGTCTCCGCGACTGCGGCGACCGCGCGTGCGGCTATTCCTTTTTTATAAGGAGGATCCATAAAAATCAAATCGAATTTCTTGCCGCGGTTACCTAGCTTTAAAACTATATCGGCGCAATCTCCGCGTAAGCATTCGGATTTTTCGCCGACTTTATCCAGGTTTGCAACGCATATTTTCAGGGACTCTCCTGCCATATCCGCAAAAACCGCGCCCGACGCGCCGCGCGACAAAGCCTCTATTCCAAGCGCGCCCGAACCTGCAAACAGATCCAACACCTCGGCGCCGTCAATATCCGAAGAAATCAAATTGAACATGCTTTCCTTTACTCTGTCCGTAGTCGGTCTGACCGCCCTGTCCTTCGGCGAGAAAAGCGCCGTTCCTCTGTACTTTCCTGCTATTACTCGCATTTTATCTCCGCTATACTTCCCGTAGTCGGTATATTTTTGTTTCCGTAATTATTTTATCTAACCGAACGTCGTGAATATCCGAAACGACTTTGTCCAGCTTTTGAAAATCGAAAGCCAACCCTATTTTCGGGACGTTGCATTCTTTTAAAAACCTATCGTAATACCCCTTGCCGTGTCCCAGCCGGTTCAAGTTTTCGTCGAACGCCACCATAGGCACGAATATCAGATCCGGAGGCGGAGCGACTTCGGTAGAATCGGGCTCTCTGATACCGAAAGCTCCGACAGATATTTTACCCGCAACATAAGGGTGAAAATCCATTTCTGTGCCGTGTACCTTCGGACAGAACACTTTTTTACCGGACCGAACAGCTGCTTCTATTATCGGATCGGTATCGGGTTCCCTGTCGTTCGATAAAAAAATATATATGTTTCGGGCTGCCGAAAACTCCGTTTCGGATACCGCAAGGCGGAAAACGGCGTGCGAAGCTTCCGCCCTATCAAAGGGTTTCGAAAAGCGTTCGGATATAATCTTCCTCTGTGTGGATTTGTCCATTCGATAAGTATTTCCTTCGCGTTCGTCCTTTAAAAGAAGTCATCGTTTCGTATATATTAGCGTCGCCGACGCCCATTTCCGAATTGCCGTCGAACAATCTGACTGTATCGCCGACTTTTAATTCGGGAGGCACTTCCGCGACTATCGTCACGTCCATACATACTGCGGCGATCGTCATTGTATTCCCTTTAAAGTGCAACTTGGCGCCGTGATAATCGCGCCGCACTCCGTCGTAATATCCCCCGGAAACTATTGCCGTCACGGTATCGAAAGGAGCGGTGTATATGCCGTTATAGCCTGCGCTCTCTCCTTTTTTCAGGTAGCCTTTTGCAATAACTGTACCGTATACGTTCATGGCTCCCGAATACAACAGTCTGCCTATCCTGTAACCGTCGCCGCCAAGACAACGGATAATGCCGTCCGAAGCGGCGTATTCGCCGGGCAGTCTTTTTCCGAAAGCTTCCTCGAATATTCCTTTGTATATGTTAAACAAAGATATACTCTTTTGCGCTCTCGCGGGATCGGGGATATGAGTCAGCAGCGACCTGATATTCAGTCCGAGTTCCCTTGCCGTCCGCGCGGCGTCTTTCACCGCCGCCATGCCGCGGAAACCGAGTCTGTTCATCGTGGTGTCGATTTTTATATCGACTGTCGCTCCGACAGCGTTTTTCAAGTTCTCCAAACACTCCGCTGAATGAACTACGGGCACATAACCCGAATTGACGATTTCGGGCATTTCTCGCGGAAACGGCGAAAACACGGTTACGGGAAGGGTTATCCCCGCCGCCGTCAATTCTTTTGCCTCCGATAACGTTGCCACGCCGAAGCAATCGGCATATTCTTTTGTCAGCGCGGCTACGATTTTGGCTCCGTGGTTATAGCCGTCGGCTTTGACCATCAGCGTCAACCTTTTATCCGCCGCGGCGGCTCTTATGCGTTCTGCGTTTTTGCGTATCCTGTCGGCGTCTATTATTATATCCAATCCCAATCGATACCTTATAAGATATTATAGGATATGCCGCCGAAGTTTATATTGATTATATTTTATTATCTTAATGCTTTATAGTTTTAATGCTTCCCGATAAAGTTTCCGCCCGAACGCGTCGGGCGGAAGTTAAAGCCTTTTTTACAGCACGTTGTCGTCTATCAGATTTATACCGCTGGCTTTCAATATCTTCATCGTCTCGTCGTTGTCGTCCACCTTCAGCAGAATTACCGATTTTGCGGCGCCTGCCCTTGCGAAGGAATACAGATAAGCGATATTTATCTTATGTTCGTCCAAGATTTGTAAAACCTTATACATTTCGCCCGGTTTGTCGTCGACCTTAAAGCCTACCAAGTCGGTGGAAGCTACGTTGAAACCGTTTTCTTTCAACACTTTGATGGCTTTTTCGTTGTTATCGGTGATAGCGCGCAATATGCCGTACTCCATGGTATCGGCAATACTCATCGCCTGAATGTTGACGTCAGCTTCTTTCAATACGCGCGAAAATTCGCAGATCCTGCCCTTTCTGTTTTCCAAAAATACAGCAATTTGGTTGACTAACATTTCAAACCTCCTAAATTTTCCTGTTGTCGGTGACGAATACGGCTTTGCCTTCGCTTCTGGGAACGGTGCCGCTGTGGACTAGTTTTACTTTGGCGGATACGCCTATTGCCGAAGCTATGTCGGCGGTCAGCTTCTTTTGCATGGCTTCGATTTCGGATATTTCGTCGAAAGCCACGTTCCTTTGTAACTCGACTTCGATACTCATGACGTCCAGATTGTTGATACGGTCTATCGTGATATGATAATGGGGGCTGACGCGTTGATCCTTTATCAAGACCGATTCGATTTGGGACGGGAATACGTTTACTCCCCTGATGATCAGCATGTCGTCCGTTCTGCCGGTGATCCTGCCCAAACGGACCGTAGTCCTGCCGCACTTACAAGGTTCGGATATGATCGAGCAAATATCCCTGGTCCTGTACCTGATCAGAGGCATGCCCGTTTTATCTATCGTAGTAAACACCAATTCGCCGCGCTGTCCGTCGGGCACTCTTTCCAAGGTATTCGGGTCGATGATCTCGGGATAGAACATATCGTCCTGGACGTGAGGACCTGCCTGATAAATACATTCGGTAGCGACTCCGGGTCCGGAAATTTCGCTGAGGCCGTATATATCGAAAGCTTTCAAGCCCAAACCTTCCTGTATCTTTACGCGCATTTCTTCGCTCCACGGTTCGGCGCCGAAGAAACCTTGTTTCAAATTCAGTTCGTCTACGGAGATACCGGCTTTTTTGAACTCGTCCGCCAGGTACACGGCATAGGACGGGGTGCAGCACAAGGTATCGGCTTTGAAATCCTTTATCAAAGTCAGTTGTCTGACGGTGTTGCCTGCCGATGCCGGGACTACGGCGGCGCCCAACAAAGTCGCGCCGTCATGAGCGCCCAATCCGCCCGTAAACAAACCGTATCCGTAAGCGACGTGGACAATCGATTTTTTCGTAACTCCGCAGGACGCCATACCTCTGGCAACGGCTTCCGCCCAGTCGTCCAAGTCGTGTTGCGTGCTGCCGGCAACGGTCAATTTGCCGGTCGTACCCGACGAAGCGTGGATCCTGACGATATCGTCCATAGGCGCGGAAAACATTCCGAAAGGATAATTGTTACGCAGATCCTGTTTAGTCGTGAACGGCAATTTGACTATATCGTCTATGGAGTTGATGTCTTCCGGGGTTACTCCGGCGTCTATCATCTTCTGACGATACGGCTTACAGCGTTCATACGCCAATTTGACTACTTTTTTCAACCGCTCGCTTTGCAAAGCGTGTTTTTCGTCGCGGCTCATGCGCTCCACGCGCTCGTTGTAGTATTGCATAATATGTATTTCCTCCGTTGATTCGGTTTTAAGCTTTATAGTTATATCCCAGCTGTAACGCTTTCAGGTTTACTGCCAGGAATTTTGCGGGAACCGCGGCTTTTACTGCGGCTTCGGCTGTTTCGTAAGGTATGTCGTTCATCTTTGCCAAAGCGCCTATCAGTACGATGTTGACGGATTTGGAATTACCCGCTTGCTCGGCAAGCTCCAACGCAGGCACTTTGAAATATTTGTGACCTGCGGCTGCGATGCGTTCGTAAATATCGGTCGGATATTCTTCCGCTCCGGTAATTACCGGCATGGGCATGATCTCCTGATCGTTTACCAAAATAACGCCGTCCGGCTTTACGTAATACGAAAAGCGCAACGCTTCCAATTTTTCGAAAGCCAATACGAAATCGGCTTCGCCGGGGCTGACTATGGCGGCGGCTATGTCGGAGCCTATCCTGACGTGAGTTACTACGGAACCGCCTCTCTGGCTCATACCGTGGACTTCGCTGAGTTTGCAATCGGCACCCATTACGGTAGCCATCGCGCCCAGCACCCTGCTGGCCAACAACGTGCCCTGACCGCCTACGCCGACTATCAATACGTTCATCGATTTCATTTATTTGCCCTCCTTTATCGCGCCGAAGCGGCAGAGCTGTTTGCACACTCCGCAAGCCACGCAAAGTTCCTTGTTGATCCTGACCTTTCCGCCGATAAATTCTATCGCGGGGCAGCCGATCCTAAGGCAAGAGCGGCATTTGATGCACTTGTCGGGGTCTATCGAGAATGCCGGGGGATAAGATTTAGTCAGCAACGCGCAAGGCCGCCTGGCAATTATCACGGAAACGGTTTCGTTTGCGATCTCTTCTTTGACGGCGTTTTCTACTGCGGCAAGGTCATACGCGTCCACCACTCTGACAGAGCCCACTCCGATAGCTTCGCACAACTTTACCAGATCCAATTTAGCGGTAGCTTCGCCGGTAATCGTCTTTCCGGTAGCCGGGTTATCCTGATGCCCCGTCATACCTGTTATCGAGTTATCCAAAATTATCGTCGTAGCCGTACCTTTATTATAAACTTGGTTGATAAGTCCCGTAATGCCGGAATGCACGAACGTCGAATCGCCGATGACGGCAACCGTCTTTCTCTTCAGCGGCGAATCCGCCTTGTCAAAGCCGTGCGCCATACCTATGCTGGCTCCCATGCAAACGCATATATCGACTGCGGACAGCGGAGGGTTCGCGCCCAAAGTATAGCAGCCTATATCGCCGGAAACGTTCAGTTTCAGCTTATTCAACACATAGAACACGCCCCTGTGCGGGCAGCCGGCGCACATGACGGGAGGTCTGCCGGGAGCGCCGGTCGTAGGCGCCGGAGCTTTTACCCCGTACAATTTTTCGCGAATGAACGCCGGGGAAAATTCTCCTTGCAATCCGAAAATTTCCTTACCGCGACATGCTATGCCGTGCGCCTTTAACTGGTTTTCGATAAAAGGTTCCAGCTCCTCGCATACTATCAATTCGTCGACGCTTTCGGCAAATTTTTTGATCGCCTGTATCGGCAGCGGATATACCATACCGACTTTGAAAACGGACGCGTCGGTCGCCTCCTTTACATATTGGTAAACTGCGCCCAAAGTGACTATGCCCGTCTTTTTCGAACGCATCTCTACCGAATAAAATTCGGGCAGTTCCGCGGCGGAAAGTTTACGTTCCCTTTCCTCTACCTTGATATGTCTGCCGCGTGCCGCCGCAGGCATCATTACCCACTTTTTGACATCCTTTACAAAGGGTTTGGGTTCCCTTTCTACTCGTTCGCCCAATTCCACGAAACTTTGCGCGTGCGCCGAACGCGTGGTCAGGCGCAACATGACGGGGGTATCGTATTCTTCGGACAGATCGAAAGCGCGTTTCAAATATTCCTTAGCTTCGGCTGAATCTGCGGGTTCCAACATAGGAACGTGAGCGCTTCTGGCGTAAAACCTGGAATCCTGTTCGTTTTGCGAAGAGTGCATTGCCGGATCGTCCGCCACTACCAAAACCATACCTCCGTTCACTCCGGTATAAGCGGCGGTAAACAGCGGGTCGGCTGCGACGTTGACTCCGACGTGTTTCATGCAACACATCGATCTTACGCCGGCGGCGGCTGCGCCTACGGCGACTTCTGTTGCTACTTTCTCGTTCGGAGCCCATTCGACGTACATTTCGGGGTACTTCGCGGCAAACTCCGTGATCTCGGTGGACGGCGTTCCGGGATAAGAGGAAACGACTTTTACTCCCGCTTCCCATGCGCCGCGCGCCACCGCTTCGTTTGTCAGCATCAATTTCTTCATATATTTTTTCCTTTTTAGGTATATTTTGCCGGGTTATATTTTTCTAAGGTCGGTTACGCGCTTCGACTTGCCTTCGTACCGTTTCAACGACAACGGCTCTACCAATTTGACTATGGCGTCGATTTGCAACACGGTGCGTAAGTTGTGTTTGATCTTTTGGCGCAACGCTTCCAATTTGTTGAAATCGGTCAGATAGCTGCCGTCGGCGACTTCGACTCTGACTTCCAGCTTGTCCATATATCCTTCGCGATAGACGGTGATCTCGTATTGACCGCCGACTTCGGGCATATTCATCAATACTCCCTCGATCTGGGACGGGAATACGTTTACGCCTCTGATTATCAGCATATCGTCCGTTCTGCCGCGCAGTTTCGCCATTCTGACGGTAGTCCTGCCGCACTTGCAAGGGCTGTGATCCAAGGCGGTTATGTCCTTTGTGCGGTAACGGATAACGGGCATTCCCTCTTTGGTCAAAGAAGTCAGTACCAATTCGCCGTATGTGCCGTCCGGAACGGGCTCAAAGGTTTCGGGGTTCAGAACCTCGGGATAGAAATGGTCCTCGTTGATGTGCATGCCGCATTTTTCGGTACATTCGCCGGACACACCGGGTCCGATCAATTCGGACAAGCCGTAGTTATCGTTGGTAAATATTCCCAATTTTTTTGCGATCTCGCGGTGCATTTCCTCCGTCGAAGCCTCGGAGCCGAACAAGCCTATACGCAGTTTCAGATCCTTTTTCGAGTATCCCAATTTTTCCATGATCTCGCCGATATACAGCGCATAGGACGGAGTGCATACCAAAACGGTGGCTTCCAAGTCTTTCAACAGCATCACCTGTCTTTCGGTATTGCCGGAAGACGCCGGGATTATGGCTGCGCCCAATTTTTCACAGCCCTGGTGCATTCCCAAAGCGCCTGTAAACAATCCGTATCCGAAGGAAACCTGGACTATATCGTCGCCGTTGACTCCGGCGGCAGCCGCCAGACGGGCGCAACAATCGGACCATACTTCCATATCGTGATCGGTGTAACAAACCACGGTGGGTTTTCCGGAAGTTCCCGACGAAGCGTGGATACGTTTTAATTTGGTTTTTTCCACTGCCAATAATCCGTAAGGATAATTGTCCCTCAGGTCGCTTTTTACCGTAAACGGCAACTTTCTGATGTCTTCCAAACATTTTATATCGGAAGGCTTTACGCCTGCCTCGTCATACTTTTTTCTGTAAAAAGGCACCTTTTCGTATGCGTAAGCGACTATTTTTTGCAATCTTTCCAATTGCAATTCGCGCATTTTTTCTACGGGCATACACTCGTGAACGGGATCGTATATCATTATTTTTTACCTCCCATGGTCTGCCTGTTGTAATTTATCAAGCAACCGGCGGCGATGATCTTTTTCTCTTCCGCCGTCATCGGGTCTACGGTAAGGCGTATCGTCCGTACCGAATCTGACAGCACAGTTGCCGAAGTTTCGCCCTTTTCCAACGCCGCAACGGGATCTTTTATCAAAATAAGATCGCCGACTTTGAAATCGGACGGAGCGCCGTCATACCTGAACGGGAACATGCCCCAATTTATCAGGTTGGAACGGTAACGCTTTGTAGCGTATTCCTTGGCTATATTGGCTATGCCGCCCAACACTCTTTGCGACGAAGCCGCCTGTTCCCTTGCGGAACCGTCACCCGGCTTTACCGCGTAAACCACGGAACCTATCTCCGCGTTTTCGGGCGTGCAACCCAAAATTTCAAAAGCGCGCCGGTAGTCCTCGGGGATCGTGCCGGCTTCCACCTCGGCTTCGGCGGCTTTTACCGCCTTTGCGCGTGAAACGTATTCGGGAACTTTTCTGGACAGAGTAAACTCCGCAAGGCGCAAAGGATTGGACCTGTAAGACGAAGTTTCCCCCGACGGAATCAGCTCGTCCGTCGTGGTCACGGGATCGGAAATGACCGCCGCCACTTTCATTATCAGGTTTTCCTTTAGAACGGGGATGCGCGGAATGTCGGTGATGTTCGGACCCAACACCAATTTTTCGTTTTCGTCGGGTTTTCCAAATCCGAAATATACGCGGTTACGGTATGCCGCAGCCGAATAATCGGCGGCAGGAATGTTGTCGTCGTAATCGATATCGGTTGCCGCGGTCAGGACTCCGCCGTTTCTTGCGGTAGCGGCAATGCTCCTGGAATCCATCAAAGCCACCGAAGCGATCTGCCCTTCGCCGGGCTTCGAGCCTTCGCGGTTTTCAAAGTTCCTGGTCGTATGTCTGATCGAAAAACCGTTGTTTTGCGGCACGTCGCCTGCGCCGAAGCAGGGTCCGCAGAATGAAGTTTTGACGATAACTCCGGCGTCTGTCAGTTCTGCCAACACACCCTTCCTGGACAAATCGGAATAAATGGGTTGCGATCCGCAATATACGCTGAAATTCAAAGCCTTTCCGATATTGCCGCCGCGCAGTATCCTGGACGCGGCAAAAATATTGTCGTAAGTGCCGCCCGCACAGCCTGCGATAACGGCTTGGTCCACGATGATCCTGCCCTGTTTGTCTATTTTCGAAGTCAAGTTAAAGGCGTCGTTTTTCAATAACTCCCTGCCTTTTCTTTCACATTCGGACAAGATGTCGTAAGGGTTTGCGATCAGATCTTTCAATTTATAGACGTTGGAGGGATGGAACGGCAACGCGATCATCGGCTCTACCGCAGACAAGTCTACGGAAATATATCCGTCGTACAGCGCTCCGTCCTCCGGAGCGAGTTTTTTGTAATCGCCGCCCCTTTGGTGTTTTATCATATAGGTTTCGACTTCCTCGTCCGTTTCCCACACGGAGCTGAGGCAGGTCGTTTCCGTAGTCATGACGTCTATACCGTTCCTGTATTCTATCGGCAGGTTTTTGATGCCTTCGCCGACAAATTCCATGACCTTGTTCTTGACAAAGCCGTTCGGGAACACCGCGCCGATGATAGCCAAAGCCACGTCCTGAGGACCTACTCCCTTTTTAGGAGCGCCTTTCAATTCTACGGCTATTACTTCGGGGTACTTCAGATCGTAAGTTTTACCGATGATCTGTTTTACAAGTTCGGGACCGCCTTCGCCTATCGCCATTGTGCCCAAAGCGCCATAACGAGTATGGGAATCGGAACCCAAAATCATTTTACCCGCGGCGGCGAAGTTTTCGCGCATAAAAGTATGTATGACGGCAAAGTGCGGCGGAACGTAGATACCGCCGTATTTTTTTGCTGCGGTCAGTCCGAAAACATGGTCGTCCTCGTTGATCGTGCCGCCTACGGCGCAAAGCGAGTTATGACAGTTGGTCAAAACGTACGGAACGGGAAATTTTTCCAATCCTATCGCACGAGCCGTTTGAATGATACCTACGTAGGTGATGTCGTGCGAAGCCAAAGCGTCGAATTTGATTCTGACTCCCTTTCCGGGTTCGGGTGTGACCTCGGAATGCGCGGCGATTATTTTATACGCCATCGTCTTTTCGTAGCCGGTATTGTCCTGCGCTGCCGAAAAGCTACCGCCCGAGTAACGGTATTTTCCGCTAAAAAGTTTTATCATACTCTCTCCAAGTAAAAATTTCTATTTTATATAATAATACACTTGCGCGCGAAAAGCAAGCGGCGCGCTTAAATCAATGAAAAACTCCGCCGACGGCGGAGTCTTCAAAACGCTTTATCGAATTTTACTTAACATTGTAATTCATTACCAAATTAGTTTTAACGTCAAAATGCCAATTCGAACGCTTCGATACCTTCTGATTCCAATCAATTTTTCCGCCGGCATAATTGACAGTCAGTTTGCCGGTGGCGTGCTGTTCGGTATGCCAACCTGCGAAAATGCATTCTCCTATCGATTTAACGCCCGAACCGATATTGACGGTTTCCAACATATAGCAACCCTTCCCGTCCAAGCCGAAAGCGTTATCGCCTATCGTTTTTACTCCGTCTCCTATCGTAACCGTTTTAAGTTTACTCAGCCCCGCAAAAGCCGCCTCGCCTATTCCGGTAACTGTATCCGCAATAATCACTGTTTCGATATAACCATACTCGTCCAAAGGCGCGGATACCGCAATACCGTCAGGGTCGTGACCGATAGTTCCCGTCCCGGTTACGGTCAGAGTTTGTAACGCGGCGGCATGTTCCAACCAGGAAAAAATGTTATAGATAAATTTTACCGGAACCGTGGCGGAAGTAAATTCCCCTGCCGCAAATGCTTTTTCGCCCAAAGATTCCAAACTGTCGGGAATAGTTAAATCCCTTAATTTTGAATTCCTGAACGCCTCGGCTCCTATCGATTTTAAACTTTCGGAAATCGTCAGCTCTGTCAAATAGGTAGATTTAAA
>DVNF01000140.1 GCA_018714575.1 Candidatus Stercoripulliclostridium merdigallinarum | reverse complement strand
CGTCCACTCCAATATCTCGCATCTGTTGGCGATGCTGACCGAGGCGAAGAAGGAAGGCGTAAAGCGCGCCAGAGTGCATATATTGTTGGACGGCAGGGACGTGCCGGCAACCAGCGCGTTGACTTACGTCGACATGTTGGAAGCAAAGCTTGCCGAATTGAACGACGATACGTTTGACGGCAAAATAGCTTCCGGCGGCGGCAGAATGAAGATCACGATGGATCGCTACCGCGCAAACTGGGATATGGTGAAGCGCGGCTGGGATACTCACGTTCACGGCATAGGCAGGCAGTTTGCTTCCGCAACGGAAGCGATCGAAACCTACCGCAAGGAAAACGAAGGTGTGATCGACCAGGATTTGCCGGCATTCGTTATTGCAAAGGACGGAAAACCCGTAGGCACGATCAACGACGGCGATTCGGTAATTTTGTTCAACTTCCGCGGCGACCGCGCGATAGAAATTTCCGAAGCGTTCGATTCCGAAAACTTCGACGCTTTCGACAGAGGACGTATGCCCGACGTTCGCTTTGCGGGTATGTTGCAATACGACGGGGATCTGAAATTGCCGAAACGCTTTTTGGTGGAGCCGCCTTGCATCAAAAACACGCTAAGCGAGTTCTTGGTAAAGCGCGACGTCAAACAGTTTGCAATCAGCGAAACGCAAAAATACGGTCACGTCACATATTTTTGGAACGGTAACCGCAGCGAAAAATTCAGCGAAACGCTGGAAACCTACGAGGAGATCCCCTCCGATCGCGTGTCCTTTGACGAAAGGCCTTGGATGAAGTCTGCGGAAATCACCGACAGGGTCATCGAAGTCATTCGTTCCAAGGAGTACGGTTTTGTCAGATTGAATTATCCTAACGGCGACATGGTAGGTCATACAGGCAACATGGACGCCACCGTTATCGGCGTCGAAGCAGTCGATTTGGCGCTGGCAAGGATGATCCACGCTATCGACGAAACGGGCGCAGTTTTGGTTATAACCGCGGATCACGGCAACGCCGATCAGATGTTGGAAAAGAACAAAAAGGGCGTTTTGCAACCGCGCACCGCGCACAGCCTGAACCCCGTTCCGTTCATTATTTATAATTCCGACGTAAAGGAACTTACTCCGGAAGGAGAGATAGGCCTTGCAAACGTTGCCGCAACCGTTGCCGAGCTGTTGGGCTTCGAACCCGAAAAATGCTGGAAGCCGTCGTTAATAGTAAAATAGTACGGCTGACAACAGGACTCACGACATTAGATAAGTTCCGCACCGAAGGGTGCGGACTTTTTTGTTGCAAAGAAAGACAGAATACCTCTTTTCGGTTGCGAATTCAATCGTGAATGTGGTAAAATCTATTAGAAAAATCAAAAACGAGGTTTCAGAATGTCTGAAAAATACGATTTTAAAGCGGTAGAAAAGAAATGGCAGGATTATTGGTACAATAATCACGTTTTCGAAGTAAAAGAAGACCCTTCGAAACCCAAATTTTACGCCCTGATCGAGTTTCCTTACCCCAGCGGCGCAGGTTTGCACGTCGGACATATCCGCGCGTTTTCCTCGATGGAAGTCATCGCTCGCAAAAAGAGGCTGGAAGGGTATAACGTGTTGTTCCCGATAGGCTACGACGCATTCGGCTTGCCTACCGAAAACTACGCAATGCAGACCAAACAGCATCCGCGTATCGTTACAGACAGAAATATAGCTAAATTCACGGAGCAATTAAAGGAAGTGGGATATTCCTTCGATTGGTCCAGGGTCGTCGATACTACCGACCCCGATTATTACAAGTGGACGCAGTGGATATTCCTGCAAATGTTCAAACACGGCTTGGCGTACAAAGCTAAAACGACCGTCAACTTCTGCCCGAAGTGCAAGGTTGTATTGGCGAACGAAGAATCCCAAGGAGGCGTTTGCGACCGTTGCGGCACCGCCGTCGTTCAAAAGGAAAAGGACGTTTGGTTCCTTAGGATCCGTAACTACGCCGACAGATTGTTAAAAGGTTTGGACAAGGTCAACTTCCCCGACAGGATAAAGACGGAGCAACAAAACTGGATAGGGCGTTCGGAAGGCGCGGACGTAACTTTTAATGTCAAGTTTGCCGGCGGCGAATATCCGTTGACTGTCTATACCACACGTCCCGACACTATCTTCGGCGCGACTTTCCTGGTAGTTTCTCCCGAACACCCCTTGTTGAAAGACCACTTCGACGCCATTGTCAACAAAGAGGAAATAGAGGAATATCAACGTCAGGCAAAGCTGAAAAAGGAATTCGACCGCGTACAGGTCAACAAAGACAAGACGGGCATAAAAGTCGAAGGTATGGTAGCCGTAAACCCGATTACGGGAACCGAAATACCGGTTTTCACGGCTGATTACGTTATGATGGATTACGGTACCGGAGCCATTATGGCTGTGCCCGCGCACGACCAACGCGACTGGGATTTTGCGAAAAAGTTTAATCTGCCGATCATCGAAGTCATCAAATCCGACGTTGACGTAAACAAAGAACCTTACTGCGCAAAGGAAGGTTCGGGCATCATGGTCAATTCCGATTTTCTGAACGGATTAAAGGTCAAGCCTGCGATAAAGAAGATGATCGAGCATATGGAAAAAATCGGCGTAGGCACCGCCAAAGTCGATTATAAGATGAAGGATTGGGCTTTTAACCGTCAACGCTATTGGGGCGAGCCGATACCTATCATTAACTGCCCGCACTGCGGTCAGGTTCCCGTTCCGGAAAGCGAGCTGCCGCTGAAATTGCCGGATCTGCAAGATTTTACTCCGACGGACGACGGCACAAGTCCTTTGTCGAAATGCACCGATTGGGTAAACACGGTTTGCCCGGTATGCGGAGCGCCCGCAAAGCGCGAAACGGACACGATGCCGCAATGGGCCGGCAGCAGCTGGTACTTCCTGCGTTACGAATCGCCGCACGACGATCAGCACGTCGTCGATCCCGCCGCCAACAAATATTGGGGACAGGTGGATTGGTATAACGGCGGAATGGAACACGTCACAAGGCACTTGATCTATTCGCGTTTTTGGAATCAATTCTTATACGATATCGGCGTGGTAAAGGACGAAGAACCTTACGTTCGCCGTTCGGCGCAGGGATTGATCCTGGGTGCCGACGGTGAAAAGATGTCCAAATCGCGCGGCAACGTAGTCAATCCCGACGACGTGGTAAAACAGTACGGCGCCGACGTGCTGAGGCTGTTCATAATGTTTATCGGCGATTACGAAAAGCCGGCTCCGTGGTCTGCGGAAGGCATCAAAGGTTGCAACCGCTTCCGTCAAAGGTTCTGGGGACTGA
>DVNF01000139.1 GCA_018714575.1 Candidatus Stercoripulliclostridium merdigallinarum | reverse complement strand
ACCGAACGTATTTAAGTATTAGGTTTTCGCCCGTAAGCGCGCAAATAATGCGGCAATATGCGGATTAATATTTTTGTGCCCGAAAAGGTCTATCCTTATGAAAAACGTCATTGCGTGGAATAACGTCTGCCTAACTTCTAACTCTATACGTCGAACAAACGTTATTTAAACTTTTCCCTCGGGCACAAAAATATTTAAATTACCATTTATTATACATCTTCTCGCAGAATGCGTACATTTCGTTAATTTCAATCGTCTCCCCGTCGATTTCCGCCCTGCCGCTCCACAGTCCGTGGACTTGGTGGCAACTGAATTGCAAAATTCCCAGATCCAACGGATTGGCGTTGTCGAAAAAGGGCTGCATTACCATATCGAATTTGCCGTCCTCGGAAACGAAGTGCCACGGCTCCATCCACCTGCCGTCGGGTTCTTCCGTCAAGCTGACTGCACCGATTTTATAGGCTTTACCGTCCATAAACAGCATGGTTTCCGTAGCGTTCGATTCGTCCCCTATTCCCCAGGTCAATTCGAAACCGAATATTCTGCCGTCGGGTAGCCTGGTTGCGCCGTTACCCCAATACCAATGGTTTTTGTACGGCCAAGCGCCTCTGCCCCAATCCAATACCGCAAAAGCTTCCTCCTCCGAAAATTCCCACAGCGTTTCGCCGCGGTATTTTACATAGCCCTTTGCCGGCATGCAATTCACCTTATCCGTATAGAAAAAGCGCGCGGGCGTTTTAAACGGGAAAAGTATCGTGATCGATTCGCCTGCGCCGATCAGCCGCGCCGAAAAAGCCGCCTCGAAGTTCTTATCGGAATAACTGACTCTGCGGACTACTCCGTCGAAGTCGGAGGAAAATTTGGCTCCGCCGTGAGCAAATTCGAAATGGTACGGCTCTGACGAATTCAACGGCGGTATGCACCTGTTGACGGTGAAAGGAAGTATGCCCGCGCCGCCTTTTTTTTGACCCGTCTTCAGGTCTACGTAGGATATTGTTGCGGCAGCGCCCAAAGCAATGTTGGCAAAATTGATTTGCAACATCTTTTTGCCGTCCGAAACCTGATAAAAGTCCCACTCCTTCAGCCGCAATTTATTCCTTACGGCTTCGCGGTTATAGACGTATAGGTTTTTACGGCAGTAGCCGGGTTTGAAAGGTTCGCCTTCCGCTGTCAGCAACGGAGTGGCTTCCAGGATCTCTGTTTGAGCGTTCATACGCGCCTCCCGAATTATTATTGTATTATCATGTATTATCAAATTTCCCAAATTACCGTTCTTGCATACGGGACGTTTCCGATATGTGTACTTTTTAATATCATAATATTTATATGCTATATGCCATTATAGCTGTATGCCGCTTGGCGCCCTTCAACCGCTAGCCGCACCGGCCATAGCGATCAAACCGCTAGATGAAATCCCGTATCGCGGCATATAATTTAGCGTTGTCGCGAACGTAGCCGTAGTGGTTTTCGCCGGGTAAAATTTTCAGCCGCGATCCGCGGATCAACGAATGTTGTTTCATTGTATCCTGCCTGTTTACCAAATCCTTTTCGCCCGCCAGGATCAGCGTCGGACAATCGATACCGGACAATTCCTCGTCCGAAAAGTTCGGTTCTGTAATCATCAAATTCAGTAGCTCGGAATGCGTGATAAAGTATTCCAATTTAAATAATTTCAAACTTGACTGCCGCAACCCCGCAGGTGAAAGATTGGCTCCGGCTATCACGGCTTTACCGATAAGCCCGGGGTATTTTACCAACGTTTTCAGCACCGTGATCCCTCCGTCGGAATAGCCTACCGCTATGGGCTGTTTTAAGCCCATGTACTCGATCGTTCCCTTTAGGTCGTCGGCAAAATAGTCGTAACTTAGCGGCGCGTAAGCGCTTTTCCCGTGACCTCTGGTATCGGGCAGAATGCAGGCGTAACCGTCGCCCAAAAGACGGGGCATTTCCGAAAACAGACGGCTGCTTTCACCGTTGCCGTGCAAAAAAATTATCGGTTGTCCGCTCCCAAAGACCTCCGCGTTAAGCGTGACTGCTTTTAAAGGTATTCTCATATGTATATTCTAGCATATTAAAATTCGCCTTTCAATAGTCAAACATTATAGGCGGCTTACGGAAAATACGGTGCGTACCTTCACCGTCGGTAAACAGTAAATTTAATAATTTTACGGCGTTTCGGTATTGATTTTCGCGCGCAAAAATTATACAATAATTTTATAAAAGTATATGCGGAGGTTTTCATGGCATACAACCCTTTTTTGAACTTTTGCCAAGTGCTGGATCGGGCTGCGGACATCGTAGGAATGAAAGCGTCCGATTACGAAATTTTAAAACACCCCGAACGCGAATTGAAAGTAGCCCTGCCCATCCGCATGGACGACGGAAGATTGGAAGTTTTCGAAGGCTACCGCGTACAACATTCTTCCCAACGCGGACCCTGTAAAGGCGGCGTGCGTTATCATCCCGACGTCAATATCGACGAAGTGAAAGCTCTTGCCGCATGGATGACGTTTAAATGCGCCATAGTCAATATCCCCTACGGCGGCGGCAAAGGCGGTATCAAGGTCGACCCTGCCAAACTTTCGACAGCCGAATTGGAAAGACTGACCAGGCGATACACCGCTCAGATCTTGCCCGTTATCGGACCGCAACAGGACATTCCCGCACCCGACGTCGGAACGAACGCTCAAACCATGGATTGGATGATGGACACCTACTCTATGATGAAAGGGCATGCCGTTCCGGGCGTAGTCACCGGAAAGCATATCGAGGTCGGAGGTTCTTTGGGCAGGACGGAAGCTACCGGCAGAGGTATCATGATAATTACGCGTCTTGCCGCCGAAAGCCGTCAGCTGTCCCGTCCCACGGTCGCCATCCAGGGTGCCGGTAACGTCGGCAGTATTTCGGCAAAGCTGATCTCCGAAAAATTAGGATATACCGTCGTCGCGCTAAGCGACGTTTCGGGCGGAGTATATTGCGAATCGGGTCTGAATATTCCTGAAATTCTGGCATTCGTTTCTAAAAAGCAATTTTTGAAAGATTACAGCGCGCCCGGCGTCACGCATGTTTCCAACGAACAATTACTGACCTTGAACGCCGACATATTGATCCCCGCCGCATTGGAAAACCAGATCACCGCGGATATAGCCGCAAAAACGGGCGCGAAAATGATTATCGAAGCGGCAAACGGTCCTACTTCCGCCGACGCGGACGAAATTTTGGCGCGGCGCGGCATCACCGTATATCCCGACATTTTGTCAAACGCCGGAGGCGTAGTCGTCAGCTATTTCGAATGGGCGCAAAACCTGCAATCGCTGTATTGGGAAGAGGACGACGTCAATCGCATGTTGGAAAAAGTTATGGTCAGATCCTATAACGACGTTAAAAAGACATCCGAGGAACACGGCGTTTCGTTGCGCTTAGGCGCATACATTACGGCGCTGAAACGACTGACGGGCGCAGCAAAGCTAAGAGGTATTTTCCCGTAAGTTTCGTTTGCCGATTTGACAAGGGTCGGCGGGCGCAAACGTCCGCAAATATAAAGTCAAACGCAAAACAGATAAATCCATATAAACATATTAAACCGAATAAATTGATAAATCGGTAAACCGGTAAAAGCAATTTACCAAGTGGAGTAGGGATCCGACAATGAAATTTAAGTACGTGGTAGTTATTTTGATGCTGCTTGCCACCGCATGCGTCATGATTTTTTCAGGTCTTAAAGACGTACCCGTTCCTCGCGTCGCACCGCGCGAGTATCCGCCTTTGATGTTCGACGAAAACGGCGAATTTACCGTTTTGCATTTAACC
>DVNF01000138.1 GCA_018714575.1 Candidatus Stercoripulliclostridium merdigallinarum | reverse complement strand
CGCCTATGTAAAGCTTTAGCTTAACGTTATTTCTGTCGAATATCTTTGTATCACTGTAAATCGCAGGTATGTATTGATATTCTTGAGCTATTTTGACGTTTTTTGCATATGTGTCAGGTTTCACATCTAATTTCGGATCTTCCGGCGGATCCGGAAGAAGGTTCGATATCCATTCCAGTGTTTTTAGGCAACCGCCAAGCGAAAAACCGACGGCTATAATACATATCAGCAAACACACAGACAAAATTCTGCGCATGTTCTTTGCCCTTTTATTCGCTTTTGTCATTTTTAACATATTTGCCGTCTCCCCTTAATTGCATTATCACGATATACAGAGATTTTTCCTAAATCAATATACGAATTATGGATCAAAATGACGGTTATCCTAAATTCTTACAAGCATAATCAATTTCTCCCGGGCGTTGTGCCAAAGAGGTTTGTGAAAATTTAACTACAAATATATTATATTATAAATGTCAAGATATTGCAATATAGGGTTCGACATCCCCTATCCGGCTGTACTATGCCGGCAATATAAATCAGCCTTAGAAAATTGATCGTATATCGAACGTAAAAAAAGAAGCGCGAGTTTTACTCGCGCTTCCGTATTATATCTTCCGGGAAGAATTATTCGAAGATCTTCGCAACAACGCCCGAACCTACCGTTCTGCCGCCTTCACGGATAGCGAAGCGCAGTCCTTGTTCGATAGCGATGGGGGTGATCAAGGTAATGTCCATGTGAATGTTGTCGCCGGGCATAACCATTTCAACGCCTTCGGGCAATTTGATCGTGCCGGTAACGTCGGTGGTACGGAAGTAGAATTGCGGACGATAGCCGTTGAAGAACGGAGTATGTCTGCCGCCTTCTTCCTTCGTAAGGACGTAAACCTGACCTTCGATGTGAGTGTGCGGATGAATGGAACCGACCTTTGCAAGAACTTGTCCTCTTTCGATTTCCTTACGGTCGATACCACGCAGCAATGCGCCGATGTTGTCGCCTGCTTGGGCAAAGTCCAGAAGCTTTCTGAACATTTCAACGCCCGTAACGGTGGTTTCACGAGTGGGTTTGATACCGACGATTTCAACTTTGTCGCCGACTTTAACTTCACCACGTTCAACTCTGCCCGTAGCCACGGTGCCGCGGCCGGTGATCGTGAACACGTCTTCGACAGGCATCAAGAAGGGCTTGTCGTTTGCACGTTCGGGGGTGGGGATGTAGGAGTCAACAGCGTCCAACAGTTCGCGGATGCAATCGCAGTCGGGGCTGTCGGCTTTGCCTGCGGCAGCTGCTTCCATAGCTTTCAATGCGGATCCTCTGATGACGGGGATATCGTCGCCGGGGAAGTCGTATTGAGTCAACAGTTCGCGGATCTCCATTTCGACGAGGTCGAGGAGTTCGGGATCGTCGACTTGGTCTACCTTGTTCATGAAAACGATGATATAAGGAACGCCGACCTGACGAGCGAGCAGGATGTGTTCGCGGGTTTGCGGCATCGGTCCGTCGGTTGCTGCAACGACCAGGATAGCGCCGTCCATCTGAACGGCACCGGTGATCATGTTCTTAACATAGTCGGCGTGCCCGGGGCAGTCAACGTGCGCATAGTGGCGGGTTGCGGTTTGATACTCGACGTGAGCGGTATTGATCGTTATACCTCTTGCTTTTTCTTCCGGAGCCTTGTCGATTTGGTCATATCTCATGACTTCTGCGTTACCCGCAGCAGCCGCGACCATCGTAATAGCAGCGGTAAGAGTGGTTTTGCCGTGGTCAACGTGGCCGATAGTGCCGATGTTGACATGCGGTTTACTTCTGTCAAATTTAGCTTTTGCCATTTGGATATTATCCTCCCGATAGTAATTATTTTTTATGGCACCGTCGATCCGTTCTGATCGATAGTAGCATTATTATATAATAACCGGAACGCATTGTCTAGTTATTTATATATTTTTTTCTAAATTTTAGGTGTAACCGGTGTGACGAACGCCTTTTAAAGGGCTATTTTTTGCCGGTTATGCGTTCGAATTCGGAACGCGGCACCTCGGTATAGTGGCTGAGTTGCATCGTATAGTTGCCCCTGCCTTGGGTCGCCGAACGCAATGTCGTGGCGTATCCGAACATTTCGGACAACGGTACGTCGCAGTCGATAACTCTGATACCTTTCCTGTCGTCCATGTTCTTTATCGCGCCGCGGCGGGAACTGATCGTTCCCAATACGTCGCCCAAATATTCGTCCGGGCATGTGATCTCCACCGCCATAACGGGTTCCAGGATCGTGGCGCCCGCTTTCTTTGCGGCTTCTTTCAATGCCATGCTTGCGGCGATCTTGAACGCCATTTCGGACGAGTCGACTTCGTGCGAGGATCCGTCTACCAGCGTGCAACGGAAATCCAACAGCTCGTATCCGGCAACCACACCGGCTTTCGCCGCGTCGCGGATACCTTCTTCGACGGCTTTGATAAATTCCTTCGGCACCGATCCGCCTACCGTTGCGTCTACAAACTCTATGCCGGAGCCCGGTTCCAACGGCTCCAATTCGATGACGACGTGACCGTATTGTCCTTTGCCGCCCGATTGCCTGATGAATTTGCCTTCCGCCTTTGCCGGTTGTTTGATGGTTTCACGGTATGCTACCTGCGGCTTGCCGACGTTGGCTTCGACCTTGAATTCCCTCAGCAATCTGTCGACTATTATTTCCAAGTGCAATTCGCCCATACCGGCAATAATCGTTTGTCCCGTTTCTTTGTCGGTGTAGGTCCTGAAACTGGGGTCTTCGTCGGCAAGTTTCGACAATGCGATACTCATCTTCTCCTGACCGAGTTTTGTCTTAGGCTCTATCGCTACCCTGATAACGGGATCGGGGAACTCCATCTTTTCCAATACGATGGGGTGTTGAATGTCGCACAGCGTGTCGCCGGTGGAAACTTCCTTTAACCCTACCAATGCGACGATGTCGCCGGCACCGGCTTCCTCGATGTCCTTTCTGGAGTTGGCGTGCATCCTTAAAATCCTGCCGATACGCTCTTTTTTGTCCTTTACGGAGTTCAATACCGCCATACCCGTCTTTATAACGCCCGAATAAATGCGGAAGAACGCCAGCTTTCCGACGAACGGATCGACCATGATCTTAAATACCAAGCCTGCCAAAGGTTCGCTGTCCGCGGGATAACGCAATTCCTCTTTGCCCCTGTATTCGCCCTTTATAGCGGGAACGTCGGTAGGCGCCGGCAATAAATCGACTATTGCGTCCAACAGTATCTGTACGCCCTTGTTTTTGTACGCGGAACCGCATATCACGGGAATGACTTGCATGGCGACGGTCGCCTTTCTGAGGACCGTCAACATCTCTGCGGGAGTGATCTCCTCGCCGTTAAAGTATTTGTCCAACAACGTGTCGTCGTGTTCGGCACATGCTTCGATCAGGTTCTGACGCGCCAATTCCGCCTGCTCTTTATATTCGTCGGGGATCTCCGTAACGTCGTATTCTTTGCCAAGATCGTTATCGTGATACATCAACGCGTGATTGTGGATCAAATCGATAATGCCGCGGAAACTGTCTTCCTGCCCTATCGGCAAAGTCATCGGAACGGGATTGGCTTTTAAACGCTCACGCATCATCGTCAGCACTCTGTCGAAATCGGCGCCGTTTATATCCATTTTGTTGACGAAAGCAATCCTCGGAACACCGTATTTGTCGGCTTGGTGCCATACCGTTTCAGACTGCGGTTCAACGCCGCCCTTTGCACAGAATACGGCAACCGCTCCGTCCAATACGCGCAAGCTCCTTTCCACTTCGACGGCAAAGTCGATGTGCCCGGGAGTGTCGATCAGGTTTATGCAACAATCCCTCCAATGAGTGGTGGTCGCCGCGGAAGTTATCGTAATACCCCTTTCCTGCTCCTGTACCATCCAGTCCATCGTGGCGTCGCCTTCGTGAACTTCGCCCAACTTATGCGTCTTTCCGGTATAGAAAAGTATACGCTCCGAAGTCGTCGTCTTTCCGGCATCGATATGCGCCATTATTCCTATGTTTCTGATTTTATCCAGAGGATACTCTCTTGCCATTTATATACTCCCAAAGTATACCCTTAAAAGGGTGAAAAAGGTCGGTTATCACCCGACCGAGCTTTGCAAAGCCGATTGTCTACGGGTACATTTCCCGGGTACCCGGCTTTCGCCCGACCCGAAAATTATTTAAGCTCCCATATCTTCGGCACCGCTACATGAAAAAAGCCGTAACAACGGTTTTAGGCTAATTTCAAAGAACTTTTTCGTTCCGTCATGCCGAAAATACTGCGATTTTCGGCATGAACGTTAGGTTGTTTCCTACCAACGGAAGTGCGCAAACGCCTTGTTGGCTTCTGCCATACGGTGAGTGTCTTCCTTCTTTTTGATGGAACCGCCGACGTTGTTGTAAGCGTCGATGATTTCACCGGCAAGCCTTTCAGCCATCGTCCTTTCACCGCGTTTCCTGGCATACATTACCAACCAACGAATGCCCAAGGTCTGCCTGCGTACCGGACGAATTTCCAAAGGTACTTGGTAGTTCGCGCCGCCCACACGACGAGCCTTTACTTCCAATACCGGCATAACGTTTTCTAATGCTTTAAAGAAAACTTCGTCGGGTGCGTTGCCGGTCTTGTTCTTTATAATATCAAAAGCACTGTATACTATTTTTTGTGCCGTTCCCAATTTTCCGTCATACATCACTTGGTTGGTCAGCTTCGTGATGACTTCGGAATTATACACGGGATCCGGCAGTACGTTTCTTTTCGGTACTCCGCCTCTTCTAGGCATATCTATATCCTCCTGTAGTTAAAATAAGGGTGAAAGGCTCCGATTATTTGGGAGTCTTTGCGCCGTACTTGGATCTGGCCTGCTTGCGCTTTGCAACGCCCGCCGTATCCAGTGTGCCGCGAATGATATGATAACGCACACCGGGCAGATCCCTGACTCTTCCGCCTCTGATCAAAACGACCGAGTGCTCTTGCAAGTTGTGGCCTACGCCGGGAATGTAAATGGTTCCTTCCATTCCGTTTACCAAGCGTACCCTTGCAATTTTACGAACCGCGGAATTAGGCTTTTTCGGAGTCGTCGTCGTGACCGACAGGCATACGCCCCTCTTTTGCGGGCAGCCGCCCATGATAGGAGTCAAGGACTTTTTGGTCTGACGTTGTCTTCCTTGCCTTATGAGTTGGTTTGTAGTTGGCATTTGGGTTCCTCCTTTTTTCTTTCGTCCGCATTCAACCCATTAGCGAACGATCTACAGTCAGCGGTCACCGTAATATTCCCACCGCCGCGCAGTCTACATCGATACCGACTTCCCTTCCTAATTCAGTCTTGGAAGGCAGCATTATCAGCTCGACTCCGTACAACGCGCATTGGGACTTCAGTTCCCGCAATATATGCCCGTCGGCATCCGATGCTGCCAATACACACCTAATTCGGCCGTCTCGGAAACCGCGCATGACTTGTCGTAATCCTATTACCTTGGGCTGCCGCAGCAGCTCCGTTGCTGTTCGTTCCATATTACTCCTGCAACACGGAAATAGACCTGTCTATGCAGGCTTGATAATTATATCAACATCTTTTTCGATTAGTCAAGCAAAAATCGATATTTTCTTTACGCATTTAACAGCCTGCTTTTTTCCGCCTTTTTATATATTATCCCCTCTTTACGCATTAGTCAAACGGTTTCGCCCCGCATATCCCCTTACTCCCCCGACCCGAAAACCACGGCTGCCGCCCTTACGTTTTACGCCCCCTCCTTTTATCGCCTCGCCCTCCCGTATCCCTCTACCGCATCACACCGTTTTAAAATATCCCTTTTATATTATCCTTAATATATCGCGCGACGCGCGCGCGTAACGCACCGTCCGCAACGCCTTTATCCGTTATGCCGCCGATTAAAATTTGCGCTTGTTTATCGGATATTTTGTAGCTATGGATACTGAAACGACGCTGAAATTTGTATACGCCCCGGCGGCGGCAGGCTGAAAGAAATATGCTATGCCTTAAACTGTCCCGAAATAACCGCGGACGTCGGCGAAAATTGTACGGTATTGGATAATTTCGATTGACTTTATATTATATAAAATAGTATAATTTTTATCGGACGCGAGAGCGTTTAAATTTACCGAAATTAAAATACCGAAACTCGGAGGTTATTCCATATGAGCAAAAAAATGACGATTGACGGTAATACAGCTGCGTCGTACGTCGCTTACGCTTTCAGCGAAGTCGCGGCTATCTACCCGATCACGCCCTCTTCGCCGATGGCGGAGTACGCCGACGAATGGTCCGCGCAGGGCGTCAAAAATATGTTCGGTCAACCCCTAAAGATCGCGGAGATGCAATCCGAAGCGGGTGCGGCAGGCGCCGTTCACGGCTCCCTTTGCGCAGGCGCGTTGACGACGACTTACACCGCCAGCCAGGGACTGTTGCTGATGATCCCGAATATGTACAAGATCGCGGGCGAATTGCTGCCCTGCGTCTTCCACGTTTCCGCCAGAGCTTTGGCGGCGCACGCTTTGAACATTTTCGGCGATCACGCCGACGTTATGGCTTGCCGTCAGACCGGTTTTGCGATGTTGGCGTCCGGTTCCGTTCAGGAAGCTATGGACCTTGCGTTGGTCGCTCACCTGTCCACGCTGGAGGCAAAAGTTCCGTTCATCCACTTCTTTGACGGATTCCGTACCTCTCACGAGATCAGCAAGATCGACGCCATCGATTACGAAGACATGAAGAAATTGGTCGACATGAAATATATCGACGATTTCAGAGCGCGCGCTTTGAACCCCGAACACCCCGTTCAAAAGGGTACCGCGCAAAACGGCGACATTTATTTCCAAAACAGGGAAGCCGCAAACAAATACTACGCAGCCGTTCCCGGCATCGTCCAAAAGTACATGGACAAAGTTTCCGCGCTGACCGGCAGAAGCTATCATTTGTTTGATTACGTAGGCGCGCCCGACGCCGAAAAGGTCATCGTCATTATGGGTTCCGGCGCCGACGCAGGCGAAGAAACCGTAAATTACCTGACCAACCTGGGACAAAAAGTCGGTTTGGTAAAGGTTCGTTTGTATCGTCCCTTCGACGCGAACGCACTTGCCGCAGTCATTCCTCAAACGGCAAAATACATTACCGTTATGGACAGGACGAAAGAAGCCGGTTCCTTGGGCGAACCGCTGTACCTGGACGTCGTAGCCGCTTTGAAAGGCAAGACCGACGCAGTCATCCTGGGCGGCAGATACGGTTTGGGCAGCAAGGAATTCAACCCCACCATGGTCAACGCCATTTATAAGAACATGGGCGGAGCCAACAAAAACGGCTTCTCCGTCGGTATCGTCGACGACGTCACCGGCAACTACCTGCCCTTGGACGAATTCATCAACGCCGCTCCGGCAGGCTCCATTTGCTGCAAGTTCTACGGCTTGGGCTCGGACGGTACCGTCGGCGCCAACAAGAACAGCATCAAAATTATCGGCGACCACACCGACAAGTACGCTCAAGGTTACTTTGTGTACGATTCGAAAAAGTCGGGCGGCATCACCATTTCGCACCTTAGGTTCGGCGACAAGCCCATTCAATCCAGCTATCTGATCGACTCTGCCGACTTTGTCGCTTGCCACACCCCCAGCTACCTGTTCCGTTACGATATGTTGTCCGATCTGAAAGAAGGCGGCATCTTCCTGCTGAACAGCATCTGGACTCCGGAAGAAATGGACAAGGAACTGCCCGCTTCCGTCAAAAACGCCATCGCAAAGAAGCACATTCGTTTCTACACCCTGGACGGTAACAAAGTTATCGAATCCATCGGTGCGACAAAGGGCGTCAACACCGTCATGCAGGCAGCGTTCTTTAAACTTAGCAACGTCATTCCTTACGAAGACGCCGAAAAGTATATGAAAGCCGCTATCAAAAAGACCTACGGCAAGAAGGGCGACGCAGTCGTCAACATGAACTATGCCGCGGTCGACGGAGCTATCGCACAGTTGGTAGAAGTCAAATATCCCGAATCCTGGGCAACGACTACCGAAGGCGCTCCGATGGTAGAACCTGCCGACAACGAATACTTCAAGAAGGTCATCAACCCCATTTTGAAGCAGGAAGGCGACAAGCTGCCGGTATCCGCATTTAACGCGGACGGCACCGTTCCCGTCGGAACCACCAAGTACGAAAAGCGCGGCACCGCCGTACACGTACCCGTATGGATCCCCGAAAACTGCATTCAGTGCAACCAATGCTCTTACGTATGCCCCCACGCGGTCGTCAGACCCGTTCTGGCTACTCCGGAGCAATTAAAAGACGCCCCCGAAACCTTCGTCACAAAGGACGCTACCGGATTCAAGGGCTATAAATTCCGCATACAAATCAGCCCCTACGATTGTACCGGATGCGGCTCCTGCGCCAACGTTTGCCCGGCTAAGACAAAGGCTTTGGTCATGAAACCCATCGCCGAAGCTATTGCCGCCGACGCCGTCAACGCTGAATATGCCGCGAAACTCCCCGAAACCGACAAGGTTTACAACACCAACACCGTAAAGGGCAGCCAATTCTCCAAGCCCCTGTTCGAATATTCGGGCGCTTGCGCGGGCTGCGGCGAAACTCCTTACGTCAAGTTGGTCACTCAATTGTTCGGCGACAGAATGATCGTTGCGAACGCGACCGGTTGCTCCTCTATCTACGGCGGCTCGGCGCCCACCTGCCCCTACACCACCAACGACAAAGGTCACGGACCGGCATGGGCGAACAGCTTGTTCGAGGACAACGCCGAATTCGGCTACGGCATGAACCTGGCTTACACCGCAAGGCGTAACGAGATCAAAGCCGACGTCAACGCGTTGATCGAAGGCGCTTGGGCGGACAACGCCGAAGCCAAAGCCGCAGGCGAAGAGTGGTTGAATAACATGAACGACGCCGAAGGCAGCAAGGTCGCGGCGGAAAAATTGATCGCCGCTTGCTCGGCTACCGACGACGCAGCCGCAAAGAGAATCATTGCCGCAAAAGACTGCTTGGTCAAAAAGTCCATTTGGATCTTCGGCGGCGACGGCTGGGCATACGATATCGGCTACGGCGGATTGGATCACGTCCTCGCCAGCGGCGAAGACGTCAACGTCCTCGTTTTGGATACCGAAGTTTACTCCAACACCGGCGGTCAGGCTTCCAAGTCGACTCCTACCGGCTCTATCGCGAAGTTCGCCGCCAACGGCAAGCGCGTAAAGAAGAAAGACCTCGGCATGATGGCTATGAGCTACGGCTACGTTTACGTTGCTCAGGTCGCTATGGGCGCCAACATGAACCAACTGCTGAAAGCTTTGAAAGAAGCCGAAGCTTATAAAGGACCTTCGTTGGTCATCGCTTACGCTACCTGCATCAACCACGGCGTAAATATGTCGCGCCCGATGGACGAGATGAAGAAAGCCGTCGAATGCGGATATTGGCAGCTGTACCGTTACAATCCCGCTCTGGCGGCAGAAGGCAAGAACCCCTTCACCCTGGATTCCAAAGAACCCACCGGCGATTATGCGGCATTCTTGCAAGGCGAAGTCCGTTACGCTTCGTTAAAGAAGCTGTACCCCGCCGTTGCCGAACAGCTGTATAAGGAAAACGAAGAGGAAGCCAAAGCCAGATACGCAGGCTACAAGAAGCTCGCCGAATAATATCGTTTTTCGACAAACAAAACAAATAAAAAAGCTCATACGGAAACGTATGAGCTTTTTTATTGCTTGTAAACGAAATGTTGACTGCCCGCCTCCTTTCGGAGCAAGACGCACCTAGCGGCTATTCTGAAACGGAGGCTTTTATATCCTTTACGGCGCGCGCCGTTGCGGGATCCTGTTTTATCTTCGAAGCAATCTTGTCGCGCGAATGGATTATCGTCGAATAGTCGCGGCCGCCGAAGATCTGTCCTATCGTCACCAACGGCAACGACAGCATTTCATAGATTATGTAAATGGCTATCATGCGCGCTTCGACGACGTCTTTGGTGCGCTTTTTGCTGATTATATCCGATTGCGGGATACCGAAATATTCCGAAGCCGCACGCAGTATGTCGGACGAATCGATACCGCTTTTTTTCTGTACGCTGTTTTTCAAAGCCTCTTTCGCAGTTTCGATATCGGGATAAGGCAGCCCTTTCAGCTTTGCAAAAAAGATGACTTTCGCAAGGCTGCCTTCCAATTCTCTGATGTTGGAATCTATATGCTCCGCCAGGTAGTTTACGACGTCGTCGTTGACGGCGATTTTTTCCAACACCATTTTTTTGCGCACGATGGCTATCCTCATTTCCAGGTTCGGCGTGCCGATATCGGCTATCAAGCCGCCTTCGAAACGCGAACGCAACCTGTCTTCCAAGGTCGAAATTTCCGACGGCGGTCTGTCGGAAGTCAGCACTATCTGCTTACCCGCCTGATATAAATCGTTGAAGATATGGAAAACGACTTCCTGCAATCCCGTGCGCTTTTGCAAAAACTGCACGTCGTCCAGCATCAACATATCTACCGTTCTGTACTTTTCACGGAACGCGTGCAGGTTGAATACGCCCTTTTCGTTGCGGTTATTCGAAATGGCCTCCACATAGTCGTTGGTCAGTTGCTCCGTCGGCGTATACAACACCTTTAATTCGGGGCTGTGTTCGTTGACGTAGTTGCCGATCGAATGTAACAGGTGAGTCTTTCCCAATCCTACTCCGCCGTACAGGAACAGCGGATTAAAGGATAAATACGCGTTGTCGGATACACCGGGGCTTTTGGCTACCGATTGCGCGGCGTGATAAGCCAACTTGTTGGATTCGCCGACCACAAAGTTATCGAAGGTGTAGCGCGCGATAAATTGAGAGGGACGTTCCTCCGCCACGCTTTCTTTTTCGGAATATTCGGCGATCTCGTCGGTATAAAAAGGCGTTTCGTCCTCAGAAATTATTCTGATATCGGTAAAAAAGCTTCCCGTGCTTTTCAACGCCGCCTTTATCGGCTCTCTGTACGAGCGGTTGACGACGTGTTTCATGTTCTGTGTCGGAGCCAGCAAGATCAGCTCGTTATCCTTTACGCATACAGGTTTCAGCGGCTGTATCCATACCGAATAAGAGATTGCGTTCACCCCTTCCAGACCTATTATTTTTTGGCAAACATCCTGCCAGATCTTCTTTAAGTCTATCATAATAAAAAGTATACCATAAGCACACCGGCTTTTCAACGCCTTTTACGGCTTTGAGGCGCGGAAAGCCGGGCTTATTTTTGAATTTACGTTGAAAATAAGTGTCTTTTTGCTCATTTTAAATGTTTTTGCTTATTTACGGCTTTTCCAAGCGCGCTTGAAAAACGCATACAGCAACGGATCGACCTTTTTGGAAATGGGCATGGCGCCCGGGGTCACGGAATTGCGTATGGCTTTTGCCGTCAGAGTCGGTATCAACGCCGTCAGCATATTGAATTCGACGGCTTTTTCGCCGGAAGCCATCACGAATACGGCGTCGCCGTCAAACATCGTATGCACCGGCGAAATAGCTTCCGCATAGCCGTCGTGAG
This sequence comes from Candidatus Stercoripulliclostridium merdigallinarum, assembly GCA_018714575.1. Taxonomy (GTDB): domain Bacteria; phylum Bacillota; class Clostridia; order Christensenellales; family DTU072; genus Stercoripulliclostridium_A; species Stercoripulliclostridium_A merdigallinarum. The sequence continues at coordinate 9,649 of DVNF01000138.1, read as the reverse complement.
CCAGATCCGCCAGGATATTAGCCTCTACCTTGTTCAATATCGCGTTAGTCAAAATACAAGTGATCGTAGTGTTTTGCGGTTTCAGATCTACCGAACTCATCGTCATAACGCGGCGCATACCGATAGGTTCGCCGTCCGGAGTCAGCGCGCCGGCAATGATTTTTCCGTTTTCGGTAATGTCGCCCAAGGCGTTTACCACCGAAAATACGGCTATTTCCAAGCCGTTCATTTGATAGGTCTGAATACCCAAAGCCGTTTTTACCGCAGTATCCATACCCAGCGCTTTGCTGACGGTAGCGCCCGTTGCGCCGCCTATTTCTCCGCGCGAAAAATTCCCCGCCTTTGCCGATTTCGCCGCAGCGTACCCCGCTTCCTTGTCCGGGAAACCGAATTCGCCGTATTCCAGGTCGTATATCGAAGCTCCGACGACTATAGGCACGCGGTATTTGCCGGCGTTATAGCCGAATCCGTTTTCAAAAAGATACTTTTGCACGCCCGAAGCCGCCTCCAAGCCGAAAGCGCTGCCGCCCGAAAGCACTACCGCGTTTATCAGTTGCACCGCTTTTGTCGGGTTTAACAGATCGGTTTCCCTGGTCGCCGGAGCGGCTCCGCGAACCGAAACTCCTCCGACCGCTCCCTGCTCCGCCAAAAACACGGAAACTCCCGTTTTGGTTTTTTCATCGGTAAAATGCCCTATTTTGAACTTATCCAGCATACTCCCTCCGGGCGTAATCTCTTCGCGCGTCCGCGCGTCCGTTTATATTATTATATCATAAAAACCTGCTTTTGAAAAGGCAATCCGTCGTTAAAAAATCTCCGCCGTCAGGCGGAGATACGATAATCGTCTTTTTATTTCCCATTCTTTAATTCCTGTTATTCGCGGTCGAAATCGGATATGAACGCGTAACCTGTCTTTGCGTTGACTTCGACTTCTACTTCATACAGCCATCTGTCCGCCATGATCCGAAAATCGAAAGTATAGACGTAAACGGAATCGGTGAGTTTCGGAGCGATCTCCAATTCCTTGTCCATGTCCACAATGTGCGGAGTCAATGTTCCGTCTTCCCTTTCCGCTACGCGGTTTACGGCGGCGGCTTCGGCAATGGTCCTTGCCTCTTCCGAAGAAATCAGTTCGGCTTTTTTCGCAGAACTTACGGCGGTTCCGAAAACTCCTCCGCATACGGCGCCGGCTACGACTATCAGGCACAGCATGACTATCATAACAATCATCGCGGCGCCTTTCATTGTCACTTGTTTACGCGCTTTTTTCACGGTTTCGGTATCTACTGCGGCAGTTACGGGCGCCCTTTCTTCGCTTCTCAGAATATTGTCGATCTGTTCGGCTTTCCTTACCTGTTCGCGGACGTACTCCCTTTCTTCTTCCGTAGCGGTACCGTTCAACACCTTTTCGTAGGCTTCGTCAAATCTCATTTATATCACTCCTTTTTTTATGTCGTTACTTATTATATATTGCAGAGAATATCTTTTTCAGGTTCTCCCTTGCCCTGTACAAAGCCACTTTTGTAGCCGTAGTTGACTTTTGCATGACGTCTGCGATTTCCGCGATCGTCAGTTCCTCGAAATAGAACAAGGTCAGATATTCCCTCTCCTCCGTTTTCATCAATGCCATCGCGCGGTGCAAGGCGCGGTATTCTTCGCGGCGTATGATGCTTTCTATCGCGCTTTCGGCTTCGTCGGTCAATGCGGCGCTTTGTGCGGTTTGTTCGGTATCCAAAGACTGTTGCCGCTTTCCCTTTTTCAGCTTTGTGTACAGTTCGTTTCTGCACACTCTTATCAGCCACGCTTTAAAGTTGTCGATGACTCCGTCCGCAGTCAGCAGCGCCTTATAAAAGGCGCTGTGGACTACGTCTTCTGCCGTTTGTTTGTCGCCCGAGATCGACAGCGAATAGAGGAGAGCGTCGTTATAATACAGTTTATATAATTCCTCTATTGCATCCTGTCGCATAATGTTTAATCGTCGTATTCGGGGTAATTATCTAAGACGGTTCCGTTCGCCGCGTCGATATAATATTTGTATTCCATACGCAACTCGCGGCATTCGAATTCGACTTCGTAGGCTTGCGTTCCCTGATAATAGCTCAGTTCGACGTCAACGGAATTAGGAGTCTTTCCCGCAAAGTCCGCATATGCGGTAGCCGCATGGGTCAATGCCGTTTCGCGTGCGACTTCGGGGGAGATCAGTCCCGCGGCGGGAACGTTACTCCAGATCACTTCGCCGGTAAAGGCGTTCACGCGCACTTCGTATTCGTAACCCGACGCCGCTTTGAACTCGACTTCGTAGTATTGAGTACCGCCGCCGCGTTCGACTTCGAAATCCCAATCGTAAGTGCCTTCCGCAGTCAGTCCTGCCGCCGTCAAAGCTATTTCTTTGGCTGCCGCCGTTCCGATATAGTTCTGTTGTCCGGCGTTACCGTTCTGACCGTTTTGACCGTTCTGGTTGCCGTTTTGGCTGCCCTGGTCGCCCTGCCAGCCGTTATAATCGTCGTCGACTTCGGTGCGGTGAGCCAACACTTCGCCTTTCACGTTCAGCGTGTAATGATGTTCGACTCCCTCGATTTTGAATTCTACCTCGTAGAATATTTCGCCGCCGCGCCTTTCACGGTCAACGTCCAGATCGTAAACCTGTTCCAATGCAACATTGGCGTTTTGCAATGCCGCGTCCCTGGCTCCGTCACGGTCTATTTCACCTGCCTTTGCGACATAGATGACTCCCGTTCCCGCCAACACTCCTACAGTGATACCTGCGGCAAGTATTACTGCTATCAATACTATAACTAATTTTTTCATCTTTATATTCTCCTTTTCGTTTTTCGGATCGATCTTTCCCTTTTCACTAATAAGACTCTCCGACCACGAAAAGGTTACAAGTTTTTTTAAAAAATTTTTGATCTGTTTCCCGTCCTTATTCACCGTCGCATCAAAACGACGGATAAAAGCGTAATTTCACCGATCTGAATCGATTTAAAGCGATTAAAACGAATTAATCGTTATTTTACCTTTTTATATGTTCCTGTCAATGCGCCAAGCTGTAGTTCTAACGGCACGTCGCCTTTTTTGATCCCCATAGGCAGAGTCGCCTCTATCAATTCGAACAGAGCGTCGTCCTCCGATTTTCCTACATAGGCGTATCTGACGGTCGTCCCGGCGCTGACGAACGAAGCGCGTTGAAAGACCGTCAACCCCAGGCTTTCCGCCCGGCGCAACTCCTCGTCCAGGTTTTTTACGTTATATTCCATGTGGTGGATCATTTCGCCGTGGCGGCGCAAAAATTCGGTATAGATATTGTCGTCGCCCGTCGAACAAATCAATTCGACGGCGGTATGACCTTTACCGCCCAACAACAATCTGACGTCCGAAAGGCGGCGTTCGCCTTTATAATAAATTTCCGGCGGCGCGTCGTATACCAATTCGTACCAAGTATCTATGCCCGTCAGCGCAGAATAGCGCGCTTTTGCCTCCTCCATGTCCTTTACGACTATGCCTACGTGCCCTATTTTACCTAATTTCACAATCCCTCCGACGAACCGATCATTGTATCATCGGTATATAGTTTTATATTTTAAAAATTATATACGGTATGTAAATACCTTATCGAATCTACGGTGACCTTTGCGGGATCCGAGGCAAAATCGTGCTCGATAAAGGCATACTCGGTGCCTGCCGCCTCTGCCGCAGTCATTATCGCGCCGAAGTCCAACTTCCCGCGACCTAATGCCGTGATCTTCGGAATTTTCCAAAACTTTTTACCGTCTTTTAAATGTATACAGCGCACCCTGCCCGACAGGGATTTGATTTCCTCGACCGGGTCGTATCCGCCGAAATAGCACCAGAAGGTATCGAAAATAAAGTGGATCCCGGGGCATTCTTCCTTTAAAAAATCAAACGTGCGTTTGCCGGAAGACAGCACTTTGGTAAACTCTGCGGCGTGGTTATGGTACCCGAACAGCAATCCTGCGGAATTTAATTTCTCGGAAACGGCATTGACCTCGTCCGAAAAGCGTTTCAACCCGTCCTCGCTGCGGTAAGCCGCGGGCATCATCCCAAGCCCTACCATGACTGCGCCCAAAGCGAGGTGATCGTCTATCACTCGGTCGGTGTCGTGCAAGATCCTGTCCCACGGGGTGTGCGTTAACGGCAGGACTATGCCGTAATCCATGGCGAGGGCGCGGCATTCGGCGGCGTCGTGTTGAAACTTTAAGCCGCTGAGTTGTGCCGAGCCCCCGCCCTCCTCTTGAAGTAATTTAAAGACGTCCCTCAGATCACTGACGTTCTTTAAAACCTTTCTGAAAGTGAACAGCTGCGCCCCTACGTTTATCATGTCGTCACTCCGCGTTTATTATACGCACGGCGGCCGCCGGTATTTCATTTTCGGCTACGGCGACCGCCCGGTTAATTGCGATTCGGGTCAGACCCGTTATTCGTGCTTTTTACCGCGCTTCATCAGGAAGAATATCAGCGAGGCTATGCCCAAACCGGCAATCGCGCCGCCTACATAGTACATCCATTCGAAGTTGCTTTCTTCCTTTATCGTAATTACGAACTCTTTTACGGTTTCGGCATACAGTTCGTCGCCTTCGTAGGTGACTATGACGGTATAGTTACCTGCCGCGGTCGGCATCGAAGCAAAGCGGTTGCCTGCTCCGTCCATATACTCGATAGTAACGCCTTCCACTTCGTTCAGCGAATTGCCGTTAACGGCTCCGATAATAGCCAGCGGGTTGGTTTCGGTCTGTTCCAGCTGGGTAAATATCTCGATTTCCGCCTGCGCTTTCTCGACAAACAGCTGAATTACTCCGCGAATGTCGCCGCCGTTCACGCCGTCATAGCGCGAATAGAACGCGACGGGATCGTACGGCAGGAACGACCAGGTATAGTCATGGGTTCCGGGGATCAGTTGCTGACCGGGATCCAACACGACGTTACCCATTTGGGTACCGTCGATACCGGCGGTATTGGCAGTCAATTCCGGCAACGAATCGCCGTATACCAATTTGCCGTTAAAGGCGTCGGGGACGACGTTGAACGTCGCTTTTTTGATCGTCAGCATGACCGACGAATACAACGTGTGGAAGTTCGGCTTTGTGATTTCTACAGAAATGGAATATGTTCCGGGTTCTACGAATCTGCTGTCCGTAAGGTACGTCAACGTAGCTCCGTCGTCATAGGAAATTTCCACGGTGTGCATCAGTCCGTCGTAAACTACCGTCGTCGTTACCGCCCAAACGGGTTCGTTCATATCGGCAAGCTCTATATAATAAGTATCGCTTTCGCCGCCCACCAGGTAGTAGTTGCCGTTGCCGCCCGTCAAAACGGCATTGACTTTGAACCCGTCCTCGGTCACGTTGACGTTGTCGCCTTCGTAGGTCAGTCCGATATTTACCGATTCGCCCTCTACTACGCCGTCTATGTCGTAGCCGACAAGTTTGTTGTTGCCGTCATAGACCAGATCTTCCGGAGCGGTATATTCGATCGTGACCGCCTTTTTAGCGATATGATAATATACTTCGGGGATCATATCCAATATCGTATAGTTGGATCCGGGCGAAGTTATCGAACTGTCGATTTGATAATAGCCGTTGTTCAACGCTCCGTTGACGTGTACCGTGCCGGTCAGACCGACTCCGGCAATAGTCGGATTGACGATATCCAATGTGTGACCGAATAACGGAGCCTTTGAAACGGCGTTGCCGTTATCGTCGTACAATACGTACAGGAAATCTTCGTAGGCGATTCCGTTTTCGGCGGAAGACAGATCGAAGTAGCTTCTGTTTTCCACGCTTCTTGCCGTCATTTGGTCAAGATCGATATAGAACACGGTTCCGGCGCTTTCTATCGAATAATAATTTTCTGCAATCACCGCGGCGTCGTCGATATGGAACGCAACCTCGGCGCCGTTATAATCGAAAGTATATCCGCCGTCCGCTTCACGGTTAACGGTATAATACAATACCTGCTTTGCGACCTTATTATTAATATCGATAATAAATTCGTTATCGCCCGCGTCGTACAGATACTCGCCGTTGAACGTTCCGTTTTCAAGGGCTGTGACGTCTATTATCGCTCCGTTCAATGAAATTTCGGTAACGGTCACGGACCAAGCGGTCAGTACCAAGTTTTCTTCGATAAGGATCAGGTACTTGTTACCGTATATATCGGTATACACAGCGGACGCGCCGTCCGATGAAATATCGGTCAGTTTCGCAAAGTCGATATATATCGTAGCTTCCGCCGTTTCCACCGCCGCCGCATTTTCGATTATCGAATAAACTCTGCCGCGGAAGTCGTCGGCAATACCGCGACCGAAATCCAAAGTCGCGCTGACACGCACGCCGTCTTCGCGCACAAAGGTATAAGAAGCCGTATCCGTTGCCGCGTTATAAACGTAGTTCGCGCTGTCGGTATCGACTTTCGTCACGTAAACGCCGCCGTCGGGAGCAGTATAACTCAGGAACACTCCGCCGGAAACGGAATACCTTGTACCTTCGGAAACGGCAGGATATATTATCATTCTGTCCAAATCCGCCCTGTACAGAGTTCCGTCGATCTCTATGTCGACGATACCTTCCCTGTCGGACAGATCCAAAGTGCAGGTAACGCCGTCGATCACGCAAATAGCCTTTTCATAGGTTATCGGACTGAGCTCGTAGTCGCGCCATTGTTCTGCGAACAATTTGCCGTCCGCCTCGTGCAACAGTCCGCCGTATACCGTGTAAACCGAATTGCCCGAAGTATATTCGCCCTTCGAAATATCGTAATAATAGCCCGTAGCGACGTCCTCGACCGCGGCGTATTCAAAGTACAACACGCCGTTCACAACGTAGGAATACATGTAAGCGATTGGCGATTGATCTACAAACGTACCGTCGTAAACTTTGCCCTGTCCGAATACGGGAACGACTCTGATCTCCACGGGGTCTATCGTCAGGACTTCCTCGATGACCGTAGCTCCGTAGGAGAACATCGTATCGCTGCCGGACGGCGTATAGGTCAACCTGACGTCGTACGTCCCCGCATTGACGGGAGCTCCCGTCCAGCTGCCGGTGCTGTCGGACGCCCTGTATTCTACGTTGATCATGCCGTAATAGAAGTTGTCTACGCCCGGAGTGCCTACGGGATAATAGATGACCGTGCCTGTTGCCGTTTCCAACGAAACGACTATGTTCGCGGCGGTTATCGATATGGGTTCGCCCGTAAAGGTATGGCTTTCGTGGGCCAGATCCAGATCGGGCGAAGGCAACCTGACGGTCAATGCGCCCGTCAAGGTTTGGACGTTGTTTTGATAGTTACTGCCTAAGGAAGTAAACGTCACTCTGACGACATAGGATCCGGGTCCCTGCTCGAACGGGAAGGTTTCCGACCAAGATATTCCGGTAGCGGTGGTCGTACCGTAAGAAACGGAAACTTTGCCCGAATCCGCCACGGTGTCGTTGCCTGCCAACATTATCCTGAACATCCTGGAATACAGGTCCGCGCCGTTATTGGCGGCGGCTGCCATGGCTTCTTCGTAGCTGAGGGATATCGGATATATCATTATCGAGGGCGTTGCCGCAGTTATCGTAATTGTTACGCCCGGATTATAAACGCTGCTGCGTTCGGTAAAGTTGTCGCCGGAGCCGGTGGGCTGATAGTTTATTTCTACGGTATAAGTGCCTACGTTTACGGGAACGCCGATTATCGGATTGCCGTATATGTCGCGGTAAACGTATACCAGATTGCCCTGAGGCATAACTCCGTTGATCCCCGTAAGGTTGGCGACGATGCCCCTTTCGGAGCCGTTATATTCGTATCTGAGCACCGTCGTACCGGTATAAACGATTTCCGCTTCGCGCCTTGCTACCGTGCACAGACCCGTCATGACGTTTGAACCGGCAGTCATCGCATAGTTGTTGTTGGCGCCCGAAGTATATTCCAGGATAATATCGTATTGACCCTGGTTTATTATCGAGGCATACTCGACGCCGTCTTTTCTGAACATTATTCTGACGTTGCCGGGCAGTTGTCCCGATTCGGCTTCGGCACCGACAAGGACGTCGGATTTTATGAATATGTCTTCGCCGTAAGTCAAAGTGTGCGGCGTCGCGTCATAGGTCCAGCTTATGCCGGCAAAAGTGAAATCGTCTGCCGTCAGCATCTTCGGTGTAATCTCAAAGACGGGTATGTCCTGTACCTCCGCGCTGGATATGTTCCTGTAGGATTCGGCGGCTTCCATATCGTTAGGGATATAGATCATCCAGATCGTATAGCTCTTTGCGTCTATAGCCTGCGTGTTCTGTTCTAACAGGTATTGCAATCTTGCCGCTACGTCCGTTCCGAAGTCGGGCATCTCGCCCTCCGGCAAGAATCCGTAATAGAAACTGCCGTACTTGACTCCGTCCTTTTCCATTCCGTCCTCGAACTTGTCGCCGTCAATTGTGACTCCGCCGGGGAAGCGTAAGGTAAAATCGGCTCTGTTCAGTTTGTGTGCCGAACCGTTATACACTCCGGAATAGTAGCTGCCGCGTCTGTATTCGAAAGCGACCATATCTGCGGAGATCAAGATCTTTGCCGCCAGCACATATCCCTTCGCGTCGGCATAGTTGGGATTCGAGGAAGTATAATCGAACCTGATGTCCCAAGTGCCGCCGGGCAACACTGCATAGGGGTTGTTGTTTTCGTCGTATTCGGTCAGATTTTGCCACGGAGCCGATTCGATGCCCGCATTGCGGAATTCGACGTTGGAATAGCTGCCTGTGGGCGTATCTACCGACAAGCCGATCGGCATCGGCACCAACTGGTTGATATATATTCCGTTTTCGTTATAAACCTGAATATTAGTCCCGTCGACATAGCCGAATTCCAAATTGTACGGAGTTATCTTGTGGACGTCCCATACGGGTTCGCGCGTGCTTTCCGCGTGAACGGTAACGTGATCTTTCATCAGATCGGCGTAGTCCGTTAGATCGGCTTCGGCTTTGCTTAGCTTGACGTGGTAAACTTTTGTGGTTTCCTTATAGTTTCCGGTATTTTGCGGTTGATACCTGATTCCCACGCCGTATGTGCCTGCGCTGATAGGCGTAGCGTTCGTGTAGTCGCCCAAGTTCCCGGTGGAATAGTAGAAGAAAATGACCTCTCTTGCCGCGTCATAGCCGAAATCGTCCAACGCATTGCCTTCCGCGTCCAATATGCCCTTTATCTCATAGTCCACGGCTATCGGAGCACCGTTGAATTCGACGGCGGTATTGTATACGAAGATATTGACTTCGGCAGGTTGTACTTGCAATAACTGGTCGGGATCGGCTACGAATTCGTAGTTCAGCGAAGATCCGCCCGTAATTGTTATGGCTTTCGATCCGACCATGGTGGTTACGGTAGCTCCCAGGTAATCCACGGTCGGCGCTTCGAAGTCGGCAACCTCCATCATGTCTGCCGCGGTATCTCCGTTGACGAACCCCGAATAGTTCAGTTTGTAACCGTCCGGAGCCGTGGATTGATTGTACGGTCCGGGATTTTCCGCGCCGTAGACCTTTGTGACCACGTTGACCTTTGCGGAGGGAAGTTCACCGGTATAAGCCGATACCGTCAACTGCGCTTTTTCCACGACGAGGTTGACGTAATTATTGGCTTCGTCGCCCGTCAAACCGGCATATTC
>DVNF01000137.1 GCA_018714575.1 Candidatus Stercoripulliclostridium merdigallinarum | reverse complement strand
GTAGAATTTGATGTGATTACGGGCGAAACGCGAGGGAAGTGTACGAAGGTACTCGACCGAGCGTATTTAAGTATAATGTTTTCGCCCGTAAGCGCGCAAATAATGCGGCAAGATGCGGTTTATATTTTCCTGCCCGACAATTCTTTTCCTTATAAAAACGTCTTTGCGTGAGCTATCGTTTGTTAAAGTACTAACTTCTTTCGTTTAACAACGTCCCTTAAACTTTCCCTCGGGCAGGAAAATATTATAATGATTCGATAATCTTTAATGCTCGGCGGAATGCCAGATCGCTACTTATCCTCAGCATTGCGGGCACGTCTTTGTAGCTGGCTTTATCGGAAAAATCCTTTATCGGATACTTCGCGTATTCTTCCGCGGCGGGATCTATCGCAAAATGCAACCTGACGCTTTTGCCGATTATGCTGATCTTTGCCAGCACCCTTCTGCCTAAATTATAGGTCGCGCATTTTTTACTGATACGTTCGTGTACCTTTTTGTCTTTTGCCAAAATTGCCGCTTTGATGGCTTCGACCTTGGCTAGAGTGTCGGCATCCAATGCCGCCAATTTTTCCGAGTAAGTTTTTGCGGTTCCGCTGATAACGAGTTTGGTCATTTCGACTCCTCCTTTGCGTTTTTTTAAAGCGCGCTTTGCCTATTCACCTTAAGCATAGAATAGCATAGGCTGATTCGCCTGTCAATAGGCATTTTCGCACTTTTTTGCGAAAATCTGCCCACGTTTGACAAAAATATGCTAAAAAATTGCCTACAAAATGACGGAAATTTTGCTAACCTAAAGTTCATTTAAATCAAAAAAGTCCGCACCTTAGCGCGAACTTTGAATTTTGGTCAGCTGAAGTTACGGAAAAAATTTTAATAATTTTTGTCCGCGATCGCTTTCTTTAAAATTTCTGCTTTGTCGGTCTTTTCCCAGGGGAAATCGGGGTTGCCGAAGTGACCGTATGCCGAAGTCGACGAATAAATCGGGCGTTTCAGATCCAACGCTTCGATGATAGCCTTCGGGCGGAAATCGAAGTACTTTTCTATCAGCTTTAGGATGTCCTCGTCGGAAACGATACCTGTGCCGAAGCTGTTTACCGAAACCGAAACGGGACGCGCCACACCGATAGCGTAAGCTACCTGGATCTCCAGGCGTTTTGCGATACCCGCCGCGACCAGGTTCTTTGCTACGTAGCGCGCGTAATAGCTGGCGGAGCGATCCACCTTTGTGGGATCTTTACCGCTGAAACAGCCGCCGCCGTGTCCTGCCGCGCCGCCGTAGGTGTCGACTATGATCTTTCTGCCGGTCAAGCCCGAATCTCCGTGCGGTCCGCCAGTTACGAAACGACCCGTCGGATTTATATAATATTTGGTTTCCGCGTCGACCATGTCGGCGGGGATCACCGCGTCGATGACTTTTTCGCGCACGTCCTTCCTGAGGACTTCTATATCGACGTCGGGCGAATGTTGCGCCGAAACGACGACGGCTGCGATCCTGACGGGTTTATCGTCGTCGTATTCCACGCTGACTTGCGCTTTGCCGTCCGGGCGCAGATAGCTTAGCGTGCCGTTCTTTCTGACCTCGGCAAGCTTTTTGCACAGCTTATGCGACAAGGACAGCGCAAGGGGCATCAATTCCTGCGTTTCGTCGGTAGCGTATCCGAACATCATGCCCTGATCGCCTGCGCCCACCGAATCGTAATCGTCGGTATCGCCGGACTTTGCCTCCAGGCTTTTGTCTACGCCCAAAGCGATGTCCGGGGACTGTTCGTTGATCGCCGTATTGATTGCAAGGCTCCTGTAATCGAACCCCAAGTCGGGATCGGTATAGCCTATATCCTTTACGGCTTTACGCACGATAGACGGAATGTCGGCGTATCCTTTATGTAAAGTGATCTCGCCCATGACGTTTACCATTCCGGTGGTGACGGTGGTTTCGCAGGCAACGCGGCAATCGGGATCCAACGACAACATCGCGTCCAAGACAGAATCCGAAATCCTGTCGGCTACTTTATCAGGGTGTCCCTCCGTGACCGATTCCGATGTAAATAATCTTTTCATGGCAGTTTCCTTTCTGTTTTAGTGAGTACGGCTCCCGAAATAATAACTTCGGGAGCCTGTAGTCGATTTTGTTATGTTAAGGTTCGCTTTTAACCGCGTTCTGTTTCCTAGGCTTTTTTATCGTCCGTTGCCGCATTATCGGCTATATCGGAATCGTCGTAATCGTCTATGAACAGCGGTTCTTCGACCTCGGTAGGTTGTTTTTGGAACCTATCGTCGGCTGCTTCGATCGTCACGTTCCTATACAGTTTCATGCCTGTTCCCGCGGGAATCAGCTTTCCGATAATGACGTTTTCTTTCAAGCCCGTGAAGTGGTCGACCTTGCTTCTGATAGCCGCGTCCACCAACACTCTGGTGGTTTCCTGGAAGGACGCCGCGGACAGGAACGATTCGGTAGCCAAGGAGGATTTGGTGATACCCAACAGTATCCTCTTTGCCGAAGCGGGTACTCCGCCCTGTTCCAATACGCGTTCGTTTTCTTCTTCCATCTTATGCAAGTCTACGACTTCGTTCAGAATGAAGTTGGTGTCGTTGGGTTCTATGATCCTGACCTTCCTCAGCATCTGACGGACGATGACTTCGATGTGTTTGTCCTGAATGTTGACGCCGTTGGAACGATATGCCGATTGCACTTCGCGGATCATCGATTCCTGTACGCCCTGGACGCCCTTTGTGCGCAAGGTGTCTTGCGGATAAATGCTACCGACCATCAACGGATCGCCGGCTTCGACGTGGTCGCCGGTCTTTACCAACAATTTGGCTCCGACGGGGATCTTGAATTCCGCATAGGTGCCCTGTCCGGCATTTTCGATCTTTACCAAGTTCATCGAATTGTTCGCCGTCGGTTCGACCGTGACGTCACCGGTGATGCTGGCAACGGTAGCTTTACCTTTCGGGTCTCTGGCTTCGAACAATTCCTCGACCCTCGGCAAACCTTGCGTAATGTCGGTGTTCGTCGCAATACCGCCGGTGTGGAAGGTACGCATCGTCAACTGCGTTCCGGGTTCGCCGATGGATTGTGCGGCGATTATACCTACGGCTTCGCCGACCTTGACTTTGTTCCAGCTGGACATGTTCGCGCCGTAGCACTTCGCGCATATGCCCGATTTGGCTTTGCAGGTCAATACCGATCTGATCCTGACGGATTCGATACCCGCCTTTTCGATACGCGCGGCGTCGTCTTCGGAAATCAGGCTGTCCGCCGCCACCAATTCTTCGCCCGTAGCGGGATCGACTATGGCATTTATGGAGAACCTGCCCGCGATCCTTTCCTTTAACGGTTCGATGACAGCGCCTGCGGAATCGCGCAATGCTTTTACTTCAAAGCCTCTGGTATCGCCGCAATCGTCCTCTTTGACTATGACGTCGTGAGCAACGTCGACCAACCTTCTGGTCAGGTAACCGGAGTCTGCCGTCTTTAACGCCGTGTCCGCTCCGCCCTTTCTGGCGCCGTGCGAGCTGATAAAGTATTCCAAAACCGACAAGCCTTCGCGGAAGGAAGATTTGACGGGGATCTCGATGACCTTACCGTTAGGATCGCTCATCAATCCGCGCATACCGGACAGCTGTTTTATCTGTTGCATCGAGCCACGAGCTCCGGAATCCGCCATCATCCAGATGGGGTTGAATTTGTCAAAGTTTTTGAAGTTGTCTTCCAAGTTCTTTGCAACGTCGTTCGTAGCCTTTTCCCATACCTTTACGGTTTCCGAATAACGTTCCTCTTCGGTGACCAAGCCGCGCTTGTAGTTCTTTTCGATCTGCAATACCTGCTTTTCGGCTTCGTCCAGGATCTTTTTCTTGTCGCCCGGGATCTGCATGTCGAATACCGAAGTCGTAATAGCGCCCAAGGTGGAATATTTAAAGCCCAATGCCTTTATCTTATCCAAGACCTCGGCTACGGCGGTAGCGCCCTGCTGTTTAAAGCACCTTTCGACTATCTGCGACAGCTGTTTCTTGCCGACCAAAAAGTCGATCTCGAATTTCAACATGTCGCGCGGTTCTTTCCTTTCGACAAAGCCCAAAGTCTGCGGAATGGCTTCGTTAAAGATGATCTTACCGGTAGTGGTGGGAATAATTTCCTTATACACCATACCGTCGATCTCTTTTGTGATACGGACGTTGATCTTTGCCTGCAAAGCGATGTCGCCAACTTGATAAGCCATCTTTGCTTCGTCCGGCGAAGTAAAGTATCTGCCTTCGCCCTTTGCACCCGGCTTTTCCTGAGTCAGGTAATACGAACCGATGACCATGTCCTGGGTCGGGCTGACGATAGGTTTACCGTCCGACAATTTTAATATATTATTCGTGGACAGCATCAAGAACCTTGCCTCGACCTGCGCCGCTATAGACAGAGGTACGTGTACGGGCATCTGGTCGCCGTCGAAGTCCGCGTTGAACGCCGAACAAACCAACGGGTGCAGCTTTATGGCTCTGCCTTCGACCAACACGGGTTCGAACGCTTGGATACCCAATCTGTGCAATGTAGGAGCCCTGTTCAGCAAAACGGGGTGATCCTTGATGACGTCTTCCAATATGTCCCAAACCTGAGGTTTAACGCGTTCCACGGCGCGTTTCGCGCTCTTTATGTTTTGAGAAATACCTAATTCGACCAACTTTCTGAAAACGAAAGGTTTGAACAATTCCAACGCCATTTCCTTTGGAAGACCGCATTGATACAGCTTCAGTTCGGGTCCTACGACGATAACCGAACGTCCGGAGTAGTCTACGCGCTTACCCAAAAGGTTTTGACGGAACCTGCCCTGTTTGCCGCGCAGCATGTCGGACAGCGATTTCAAGGGACGGTTGCCGGGGCCGGTGACGGCTTTGCCGTGCTTGCCGTTATCTACCAACGCGTCGACAGCCTCTTGCAACATACGTTTTTCGTTTCTGACGACGATGTCAGGCGCGCCCGATTCCATCATCTTTTTCAGACGGTTGTTACGGTTTATGACCCTTCTGTACAGGTCGTTCAGATCGGAAGTGGCAAACCTGCCGCCGTCCAGCTGTACCATAGGTCTGATGTCCGGAGGAATGACCGGCAGTACGTCCAGAACCATCCATTCGGGACGGTTGCCGGAAGTGCGGAAAGCTTCTACTATGTCCAAACGCTTGGACGCCTTCAGTTGCTTTTGACCGGTGGAAGTTTTGACTATAGCCTTTAACTCCTCCGATTCCTTTTCCAGATCGATCTCCCTAAGGAGGATCTTGAACGCCTCGGCGCCCATGCCTACTTTAAAGGAGTTTGCGCCGAATTCGTCGACTGCGGCGCGGTATTCCTCGTCCTTTATGACTTGTTTGAACTTAAAGGACGTGGGACCGGGATCCAATACGACGAAAGCCGCGTAGTAGATAACTTGTTCCACCTCTTTCGGGGGCATGTCAAGTATCGTGCTGATACGGCTGGGCACACCGCGGAAATACCAAATGTGAGCAACGGGCGAAGCCAATTCGATATGGCCCATTCTTTCCCTTCTGACCTTGGATTTGGTAACTTCCACGCCGCACTTGTCGCAGATTATTCCTTTGTAACGGATACGTTTATATTTACCGCAATGGCATTCGTAGTCCTTTGTGGGTCCGAATATCTTTTCGCAGAAAAGTCCGTCTTTTTCGGGCTTTTGCGTCCTGTAGTTTATCGTTTCGGGTTTGGTTACTTCGCCGTGAGACCATTCCCTGATCTTTTCGGGAGACGCCAAAGAAATCTGCATTGCGTCAAAGCTGTTGATTTCTATCATCACTTAGTCCTCCTTTATTCCTTGTCGTCGTCGAATTCGCCTTGCAACAACGATTCGCCGTCAGTGTAACCTACGTCATCGTCGTCGGCTATTCCGAAGCCCGAAAAATCAGAGTCTTCGTCATCGTCGTCGAACAGACTGTCCGTTATCGTCGAAGCGCCCGACGTACCGCCCGTCATATCGTTGAACAGGCTGGTGATATCGTCGTCGGAACCGCCGAACAAAGGCGATTCGGGTTCGGTATGTTCTTTCTCCTCGACGTGTTCGGCTCCGGAACGTTGAATGACGGGTTCGTACTTGGGCATATCGTCGTCGTCCAGCTCGCTGAGTTGTACCTCGGCGTTGGTGTCCGTCAAAAGCTTCATGTCCAGGCACAGCGCCTGCATTTCCTTTTTCAAGACCTTAAACGCTTCGGGCAAGCCGGGCTCGGCGGTGACGTTCGATTTGATTATCGAATCGAATATCTTCTGTCTGCCCATGATATCGTCCGATTTTACCGTCAACATCTCCTGCAAAATGTTCGCGGCGCCGTAAGCTTCCAATGCCCACACTTCCATTTCGCCGAAACGCTGTCCGCCGAATTGAGCTTTGCCGCCCAAAGGCTGTTGCGTGACCAAGGAATACGGTCCGACAGAACGCGCATGGATCTTGTCGTCGACAAGGTGGATAAGTTTTAACATATACATGTAACCGACCGTGACGGGGTTTTCGAACTTTTCGCCCGTTCTGCCGTCGTATACGGTCAGCTTGCCGTGTTCGGGTATCTTGTTTTCGCGGAACATTTGCTGAATATCCGTTTCAGTCGCTCCGTCGAATACGGGCGTAGCCACTTTGATACCCAACATGTTGGCGACCAATCCCAAGTGGACTTCCAAAACCTGTCCGATATTCATACGCGAAGGAACGCCCAACGGGTTCAATACTATCTGCAACGGAGTGCCGTCCGCCAGGAAAGGCATGTCTTCTTTCGGCAGCACGCGCGAAATAACGCCCTTGTTGCCGTGACGTCCTGCCATCTTGTCGCCGACGCCGATCTTCCTCTTCTGCGCGATATATACCCTGACCATCATGTTGACGCCGGGGTTCAGCTCGTCCTTGTTGGCGCGGGTAAAGATCTTTACGTCTACTACCGT
>DVNF01000136.1 GCA_018714575.1 Candidatus Stercoripulliclostridium merdigallinarum | reverse complement strand
ACCTTATACTCACCGACGTTCAGATTAGCGTCGCCTGCCGCCCCTATTACGAATTGCGGCGCCGTTAGGTTATTGAAATTTTCGCCCGAAGCGAACGAAGAACCTTTCACCAAAATCGGAGTAAACGTCGGCAGTGAAGCTCCGTATACCGCTTCCGTCGCCGCCACCGTAATCGAAATCGGCCTTTTTTCGACGACGATCAGGTTACAGCCGTCAGCCGCTTTGTCGGCAGAGTAGGTAATATTGTAATTTTTGTGACTGACGCCGGAATCGATATACACGACGTATTCCTGACCGGCAGAACCGAATTTATCGGGTAGCCCCGTAAATCGTGCGTTCGACATATCCAACGCGTCGCCTGCCACCAATCCGTCCGTACGGTATCCGAACCCGGTATAATCGGGCAGATCGCCGTAATAGAAGATTTTATCGGACGGTTTTTCCGCGTATACGGTAATGGGTTTTTTGACTATTTCAAAGGTCACCGTGTTGGTAAAATCGTAATAGTTTTTGCGGCTGACCCTGAAATCGATAAAGTACAAACCTGCGTCCTTTAACGAAAGTTCCTCGGCGTAGTTTACGCCGTCAACGGAAAATTTCGCCGTATCCCCTTCCGGCAACTTGGGGAAAACTTTCGCTGCGTCGAAAACGACAGGCTCTCCGTCGTAAGTGACCGATTTAAAAGTCGATACGTAACCGACGCTGAAAGTAGCCGGATCTATTTTGAAATCCCATGCTATTTCCGAAGTATAGCTGCCTAAATCGGCATAGGCTCCGTCCTGTACACGGGCGGTCATAACCAGGCTGAACAAACCGTCGTATTCGCCTACGTCCAAGGTCAAACGCTCGTTCAAGTTCAGGTTCCCTGTGTTCTCGCCGCGTATTCCGACGTTGGTATAGGTCAGGCTGTCCGTATCCGTAAAATCGAAATTGTGCGCGACAAAGTATCTGCCGTCCTCGGCGGTTGCCCCGAATTCGGTGATCTCCGCGCCGTTATAATACCATTTTAAATCGTATGCGACGTCTTTATACGCCGTTCCGACCAAAACGTAGCCCAATATGGCATAAACGTTTTCGTTGTATACCAACGTATAATCGAAATCGGCGTTCGAAGCGTTTCCTGCAGTCGTCCCTGCGGTATAACCGTCGTATTTTTCAACTTTCAAACTGTCGGACAACGCTAAAACGGCATTCAGTACCAAATCCTCATCGCCGAAAACGGCGTCGGAAGTCACCGTCTTGCCGCTGTCGTCCTGCCACACGGAATCGAAAGCCACGTAATCCGGAAGCTGTACCGCGGCGTTGGCTTGGTCGAAATACCTGGCTAACCGCTCGCCCTCGGCTACGTCCTCGACGGTCAAAACGCTTTCACCGTTTACTAAAAAGCTGACCTTTCCTATGTACGGGATCTTTTCGTACTCCGCTGTCAGTACCAGGTCCGAAGTGACGTTATCGTAACTTCCCGACCAACCCGAAAAGCGATAACCGTCCTTATCCGGGATCTCGTCCGCGGCGGGCGGAACGGCGCTATCGCCGTAATCTACAGTCTGTTCGGAAATGACGTTGCCGTCGGAATCGACGAATGTGACCGTAAATTGCTCGACTTTCCACTTTCCGTAGACGGTCATGTCGGAAGTGATACCTTGCGAACCGTCGAAAGGTACCGTCAGTTCGGGATCGGTAAACCAACCCAGGAAGGTCCTGCCCGCTTCCTGCTCCGGCGTATACAATACCGCCGTGTTCGGAAGAACGTCACGGGTATACACTACCTCGTCGCCGTCCATAAAAACTACTTTGTAGGCGTTTTCGCCATCTTTGTTGCAAGCCGACAATAAAACGGCAACGGACAAAAGCACCGCTACCGCTAACATTATTCCACCCTTTAGTTTCATAGTGCCTCCTTTGTCGAAAATGTATATGTTTTTCCCCTATTTCGGAACGTACAGCGTTCCGGATCATGCGCTTATTTAGCTATCGGCAAATCGTATGCTTTGCCCGATTGCCTCAACTCCTGTTCGGCGGCATAATCGGTTTCCGAAGTGCCGTCATACATATAGAATATGAAATCGTTCCTGCCGGCGGCAATTTTCAGGTACCCCATTGCCTCGCCGCCGAAGATATTCAGATTGACTTTGTATTTGGCGAAATCTTCGGTGGTTTCGTTCAACCCCGAAGTATCTATGCCGGCATAATTCAGACCGCCGCCGTATAATGCTATGCCGCCGTGAGCATAAGTGACTCCGTCAATATCGGCGACTATATTCGGATAGCCTTTTTCTCTGACCGTTCGTAACATTTCGGCTATGTCCAAAACAAAACTTGAAAGAATACTGCTGTCGTTTCCTTGTAAGCCCGTGACCTCTATCAAAGTCGACGAATCGACGTTGGCGATATTCTTCCAATCCAGCAATCTGACGTCGCCTTCCAACCGTAAAACCGAAGCGTAAGACGTCGCCGCAAGGTCATGCCACCCCGTCAGAACGGAGCCGAGAGTTCCGCCGCTATATTCGCCTTCCGCCAAAGCCGAGCCCGAAAAATGCGATTCTATGCCTATCGTAAACAGCCCTGAATCTTCCAACACCGAATTCCTTAAAGTGACGTCGGTCAGCACGAATTCGTTATAAAAATCTGAACCGACGGAGTAGTCGGGCGCCTCGACTCCCGCCCCTGTCGGCAAATTGCCGTAAGTTAAGGAATCCAGATTCGTGGCGTTATCCGGAACATAGGTGACGCCGCCTGCGGACAAGTACGGATAACGCATCATGCCGTCCTTCTTTTGCGCGCGAACGGCGCGGTTGGTGCCTATTTTTATAATGAATTCGCGAGCGCGCGACAGTATACAGCCGTCTATTCTGACGGTATACCTTTCGCGTTCCGCGTCGACGGAAGAATAAGTGTCCTCGGTCACCAACTTATCCTGACCCTCCGGCACGGTATCGCCGCCGCCGAAGATACGTACCACCGTCCTGCCGTTGGAAACGCGGCTGTTCAATAGCTGCACGTTGCCCATAACTTCCAAGGTAGTCCCGACGTAATTCAGCTTTGACAAATCGAAGTTACCCGTTTCGTCGTCTATCAGCGACGAATCGCTGCAACCTCTTAAAATCACGTTGTCGATCGTAATGTCGCCCTTTGCCAAAAAGACTATGTTGTCCTGACCCTTTACCGAAGCCATTCCCGATCCGCCGCCGGGCGCGCCTACCTGCACGAAATTCAACGGACCGTTGAACAGCAACATTCCGCCGGCAGAGCTGGAACCTTTCAGCTTCGTCGTGATATGATCGCCGTCCATATAATAGCCGTTGCCGTAAACGTCGTGCGTAAATTTTATTAAATATTTGACTTTCGGGGCAGGTTCGCCGCTGTTTTGATAATACTTCCAATCGTATGTGGTATACATTTCGGAATAATACGCCGAAATATTGCTTTCGTTCACGTCTTCGACTCCAAGCATTATATCCGATTGCAATACTACCGCCTTTACCGCGCCGTTTTCGGAATCCGACGCCAGCTTTAGCGATTGGTAATCGGAAACGTTTACGCCGCCGTCGACCACGCGTAAGTTAAGCTCCGCCGAAACGTCCGCCCCGAAATAATCGGCGTATATCCATTTCGCGTTTACGGTAATGACTCCCGTCCCCGTTATATTCAAATGGTTATCGTAATTGACGTCGGCAATTTCGGGATCGGATACGGAAAATACGATCTTTTCGCCGTCAAAACCGTACTGCTTGCCACCTGCCGTTTCGCGGTAGCCGACGTTCAGCGAATATCCCGTTTCCAAATATCCGCTTTGGCGTAAAGTGCCGTCGCCTGTGGTAAACAGCCGCTCCAGTCCCCAGACGGAGTTGTTTTCGGCAAAAGATACCGAATATACCGAATCGACGCTGAGGACGGTGACCTCTTTTTCGTCCAGCACCTTGTCGCCAAGCTTTGCCGTTACCGTCAAAGTCGCGCTGCCGCCGCCTGCAAATATCTTTCTGTAAGCGCCCTCTCCGCCCGTTATTTCTACTCCCGTGCCGGATACGCTCCATTCGAATTCCACTCCGCCGGAAGCAAAGTCGGCATACGCGGTATATGTCACGGTGGTTCCGGTACGCTGATAAATTATTTCCTCGTCCGAAGAAGCCCCGGGGATTCTGTCGCCGGGAGAATGGTAGGAAGTGTAAATATCGAATTCAATGTCGTCCGAAAATACCGCGTTAAACGTAAATTCGCGTTCGCCGCTGTTCAAAACGATCCTAGCGGCGGTTATTTCAGCCGGGGAATTTCCTTTGTAAGTCAACGTCAACGCGTTCCCTTTGACGGCGGAAACTATGTTCCCGATATCGTTCTTGCCGCCGAAACGGAATTCCGTGACCGTCACGTCTTCGGCAAACGCCGCGGACGGCAGGATCATTGTAAACGAGGCGTTCCCCTCTTTCAACGCTCCGAAACGCACTTCGGGAACAATTTGAGAGTTCGTATTCAAAACTACGCCGTTTACGGAAGTTTCGTCCGCCGCCAATCCCATTTCGACGTTTACGGTTATTACCTTTTCGATAGTCCCCGTTCTGCCGCCCGCGGCGGTAGCGGTAACTATTGCCGTGCCTTCGGACATCGGCAACGCAAAGCCCGTGTATCTGTCAACCTTCAACACGTTTTCCTGCGCCGAAGTCCATTCCACGTCGGCGCCGCCGAAAGAAGACGGCACTGCGTCGGCGCCGAATTGATAACGTTTACCTTTCGCCGAGTCCAAAGTTACCGTATACCTGTTTAAATCGGTGGACGTCAAGCTAAGCTCGCCGCCTTCGAAAGTCAACGTGGGTTCCACGTCCCACAGCTTTCCGCTGACTACTTCTACGGTCAGGGAATCGGTATAGCCTCCGTCCTTTGACCTTACAGTCAATTTGGTCGTACCGACTTTTTCGGGATTTATCAGGTATCCTTCTTTTGCCTGTATCAATCTGACCGAATCGCCCTCCGCGGAATAGCTCCAGTCGCGGTTTTTGGCGTTCAGCGGCTGCACCGCCACACTTAATACGGGTAGGTTCAAAGGATCGTAATCGGAAATGTCTATCGTCAACACCCCCTCTGCGGAGGCGGTCGTAATCTCGATACCCGACACGGGAACGGCTATGATAACGGAAACCGCCGCTCCGATCGTGAACAGCGTCAACATGAAAATCAAAGGCAGTATTATTATCAGAAGAATGACTTTCTTTTTCAATTTCCGCCCTCCTGCATCCGGTACAACCTTTCCGGCAAACCTTTGTATAAATATGCGAACGACAGTGCCGCAACGATAGCCGACACCGCTAACGAACCTACCGTCACATATACTTCACCGTTCGGTACTTTTTCCCCTAAAAACACAGAAACGAACAAAGCGGCTCCGCCCAAAAGTATGCCGAACAGTAAACCTAAAATGATGATTTGGGATACGGTTTCCGTAGATTCGCGCACTTCGTTATCTTCCTCCGCGGAAAACGACGGCCTCTTCAGATCCTTTCCCGTGGCAAAGGCGATCTGCGCCAGCGCCATGAACAAAGCCACAAAGAATATGAACGCCGATTCTCCCGCAGTCACGTATTCTTCGACATACAGCACTATAACGCTGACGGCGATCGAAAGCACTGCGATGATCGCCGAAAACAACACTTTGGCGTTAACGATAGCGGAAGGCTTGATCGGCATGGTTTTTAACGTATAGAAAGCGTAGCCGTCCCTGGAAATATTCGTAGCGGCAAAAGTATTCGTCAACGCTCCGAACGTCAGCACCAAAAACAGTCCCAGTTCCGCCGAAGCGTCCGCCATTATCAACTGCCGCAACAGATCCTCGCCTATGCCCATGCAAAAATAGACCATCAGCGGCATTATTACCGCTACGGAAAAGTATTGGAAAGCGTAAGACGGCGTGCGATATATCAGGAAAAATTCCTTTTTCAGCAATCCTACAAAGACGCTTCTGCGCGCGCCTATGCGCTTTAACGACCTTTTGGAGCTTTTATCCGACGTCGCCCTAAGCAACTGCACTCGGTTGTATAGTAGCGCGACTACTCCAAAGCCCACCAGGAACGCCGCCGCCGTGATCGCGATCAGGATAATCAGATTTTTAACTATCTCCGTTCCCGTCATCAAACGCGCGATCAAATTGACGGGGTAAGCGTATTTGCTGAAGTTTATCATAAAATTCATGACGTCGTCGTCAAAGAAAAACCGAATGTTCCCCGTGGTAAACAGTTCTCTAATAAACTCCAGGATATATCTGTATCCGAAAAAGCACAGCGCCAATATGCCGGTAGCCAAGATCAAGCTGATCAGATATTTGGATTTTAAAAACCTTTTTAAAATATACGCCGGGAAGCAAAGTATCGAAGACGCCAATAGCGTTAGTCCCGGGAAGATAAACACAGCCGCCGCAGTCATGCCCACATAAACCGCGTCCACGTTCGTTGCCGAGGCTAACGCCGCGTTTACGGTGATCAGCATTGCGGCAAAGACTACGACTTGCCTGATATAAACGGCGGTCAGCTTGCTGTAAAATATCGTGGACGATTTTATCGGCAGAGTCATCAGGATCTTTCTGTCGTCGCTTTCGAACAGCGCGAAATTGATGTTTTTTATGCCGTCGCCCACGCCTATCAAAAAAATGACGGCATATATCAAAGTCATTAATTCGGTGACCCTTGCGGCAGTATCCTGTACTCCGTCCATACGAATATCGACGTACAGTTTTGCCAAAGCCGAAACGACAATGACCACCGCGGCAAGCAACGCCGCAGTCAACACGACCGACAGGATGGCTCCCGCGACGTCCGGACGTTTTGAATTACGGAAGGAAAAGCTTTCCCTAAGTCCCTTTTTCAAGAGTACGCCGTACATCAACGCCCCTCCCCGTCGTCATCGTTATGGTACCAATATTCCATCAAGCGCCTGCCGCCCAAACGAATCTCCTCCGGTCCCAGAATCTTTGCTATCCTGCCGCCCGAAATGATAACGGCTTTCGTGCAGATCTCGGACGCCACGTATAGATTATGCGTGGAGAACAGCACCGTGTGCCCCGATCTTGCATAAGCGGTA
The DNA here is from genome assembly GCA_018714575.1 of Candidatus Stercoripulliclostridium merdigallinarum. GTDB lineage: Bacteria > Bacillota > Clostridia > Christensenellales > DTU072 > Stercoripulliclostridium_A > Stercoripulliclostridium_A merdigallinarum. The sequence continues at coordinate 990 of DVNF01000136.1, read as the reverse complement.
ATGTAATCCATGACGCTTTGTTGCGTTTCGGGATCCAAGCCCAACATCGGCTCGTCCAGGATCCACAGCCTCGGTTCGTGCATCAACGATCCCATCATGCAGATCTTTTGACGCATACCGTGAGAATATCCGGAAATGACGTCGCCCACCGCGCCGCCTAAACGGAAGCTGTCCTCGACGGCAAGGTAACGTTCCTTGCGCTTTTCCGTAGGAACTCTGTACACGTCGCACATGAAATCCAGGTATTGTTTGCCCGTCATCTTTAAAAACACGCTGTGATTGTCGGTGACGAACGAAAATTGTGATTTGGCTTTTACGGGGTCCTTTTTGATAGAATATCCGGAAATGTAAACCTCGCCTTCGGTTATCGGGATCATGCCCGTGATACATTTTAAAGTCGTCGTCTTGCCTGCGCCGTTCGCGCCCAACAGTCCTACGACTTCGCCGCTTTCGGCAGTAAACGTTACGTCCTTTGCGGCATAAACCCCGGAGGTCTTTTTATATTTTTTCGACAACCCTTCTACGGAAAGTAATTTCGTCTCGGCCTGCTTAACGTTATACGCTTTTCCCATTACGATAACCTCGATCAATTCCCAGTCTTATATTACTATTACTACTTCTTTTTCGACATATTTCGCGCCTTTGCGGAAAGATCCTGCCCGAACTGCCGCTTTAATATATTTTCAAACAATCCGGGTGATTTTATGTGCGAAAAATACGGCGCAAGCGTCGTTTCATTATAATACTATACGCACGCGCGCCGTGTCAACCAAAATTAAACGGATTTTCAGAACCAACGGCTATATTTTTTTAAATTCCGATTTTATAAACGCCGATTTGTCGAAAATTTCAGCCATATTTCTCCGGTTCAGTTCCGCTCTATCCGCACAGGGTAAATGTATATTAGACTTTTACGACGATTATGACGAAAAGCCCGACGTACGTCGGGCAAAGAAGTTTTTTCCTTGAGCATTCTACGTTTTCCGCAGG